>JAVBKP010000064.1:0-19550 GCA_031553975.1 Anaerovoracaceae bacterium
GTATCTGTGTCTACAAATTTTTCACAAGTAGCTAATCTGCTTTTTTCTGATAGTTCAGCATCGTGTTCCCAATATGGGCTTACATTCATCTGGGTGAATTGGAAGTAACTTTGTATGACATCAGAGGAAATGAGCAAGGAATCACCTTGAGATTCCACCAGAATTGCACATTGTCCTGGTTGATGACCGGGTTGTGGATATAGGCTGATGACACCATCCAGCGTGAAACTATCATCAATGAAGTCAACCTTGCCTTCCTCAACAAGAGGCAAAAGTTGAGTCCTGAAAGGCCACAAATGATCATACTCTGGGGTACCTCTTCTTTTGGAGGGATCGTCCTGCAGCTCTTTCAAGAAGTCATAAGATTCTTTGTGGAACAGGTATCTTGCATTGGGGAATACGGCCTCAAGTGTACCAAATCTTCCCATTTTGCAATTTCTTGCGACATGGTCGTAATGAAGATGAGTGAACAAAACGATATCAATATCTTCAGGTTTGCAACCCGCAGCCTCTAAATTTGCCATGTAAGCGCTAGGGAGATTGCCAACGGTATCAACCAAAATATTCTTTCCGTTTTCTTTGATTAAAAAAGACTGAATTGTTGTAACGGACACGAAATTTTCATCTGCGTAAGCGGGAATCATCCACTTTAGTCTTTCAAGAGCTTCGGGACTGCTGTCTGTTCCTCGCAAAGTTTTACCCATAATCTTCACAGGAGACGGAGCCAATAGCTCGCTAATGGCTTCAACTGTTACATCACCAATCTTCCACATATTGGCTTTATTGCACGCATATTTTTTCATTAATATACCCCCTCAATAATTTGGTTAGTAATTTACTCATATCAAAACCGACGCAGTTTAATCAAATAACTTACATTGTAAAAAGGACTAAGCTGCATTTTGTCGTTAAAAAATTTACTACTTTCGTTCATATTGAAACCTCCAATTTTCAAACATATTCCACAGTGTACTTTTTGATTAGTGTAGTGGGGTTATAAGATTGTTTAGCCTGCTTCAGACCATCAATCCCCAAATCCTGTTCTCTGTTGATATACAACGCATTCTGCCACTCTTGTTCGCAAAATTGTTGGTTCACCATTGCATAAAGACCGGGGATTTCTCGGCTTGCTTTTTCTAAATGGATGACTGCCGTATTGGCATTCAACATTTCACCAACGCTCAACGCTTGAAATACCCCGTCAACCTGTAGGAGAGCACCTTTACAGCCCAACGCCCTAAAATTGTCCAACAGTTGAAAATTTGCATCTTTTTCCGCAAATATGCTCAATTCATTGTTTTTTCCTGCATACCAGCGTTCTAAAAGCATTTTTCCATCAATCATCAATTCTTCTGTCAATGGGATGTACTTATAGGAGTGTCCTTGTTGAAAGCGGCTGATATGATTTCGCTTATCGTGGTATTTCTTGCCTTTTAGAGAAATCAAATCCTTGGTCAGATATAAATAATCGTAGTTGTCTCTATCATCTGTTATTGTCACGTTCTCTGGGTTTAGTGCTTCGAGTATACCGATTTGCGTTTCTGACACTTTAGCAAGTCGTAGATTGCAATTACGACTGAGAAAAAAATTCTCAAGTGCATCAATTGTTTCGGAGAGTTGTTCATTGGTAAACTGACCTATTGGAAAAAAAGCAAATGGTTTCACAATAGATGAGCCTATTGCGATGATACACAACAGTTCATTATAAACAGCAAAGCGGAAGTTATAGTGGTTGCGCCACATAAACAGATTGGTAAAAGTCAACTCTGAAACCTGCATCTCATTCAAAGACAAAAATCGTGTGAAAATAAGACGCTCTTCTAATGTAATGCTATGAAAGTTTGGAATCACGACGTTCTCAGTGATATTGAGAATAAGCAAATAACTGGCGCTGAATGTGCTTAATATGCTCCTCGACATGTTCGCCATACACATGGTTGATTAAAAATGATAACGGCAGTTTGTGTCCTGGAGCTGGTTCAATCATGGTGGAGAATTGCTCGTCGGTAAGCAAACTCAATTCATTGCGCATGTTATCAGCCGATTTTTTCAAAGCAGTATAGAGTTCAGACCACTCTCTTGTCTTGGCATTTGTAACCGCTTGTTGGCGTGCATCCAATTCCGCAGGGGTCCTTTCCACAACACCAGTTGGGTCGGCTAGCAGCGCTTTAAGCTTAGGAGGCCAGAAGTAGTTTACTTCTTCAACATGGGCAACGATTTCACGAACTGACCAATAGTCATCTCCGAGAGGGAGAACCAGCTTCCATTCAATCTGGTCTTGTGTTAGCCCATCAAGAATTTTATACAATTCAAGCATTTGTTCTTCGAACTTGGAAATTGCGACTTCTATTTTATTCATGTATGACTCCTCCTTCTATGCTTGTGCCCTTTTTGCCATAATTTTGCCCATCATATGTCGCATATATCCGCCAGCCATCATAACCTCGACAATATAGGGCGGCATGGGTTTTCCTGTTAATGTGGTATTCTGTGTTAGGTTCTTAACGGTTGCCGTGACAATGTCAACTTCAAGTTCGTCACCCATATTGACATGTTTTAAGATGTCTGGAACTTCCACCAATAGCGTATTTCCGTTAAATGCTGACTGTACAAGCTGGGTCGAGAAACTCTCTGCTATAATACAACGGATGCCGATGGTATTCATCGCAGTATACAACGATTGATGTACTTTGCCATAGCCAAAATTGCGCCCACAAACCAAGATGTCACCTTTTTGAGCCTGCTTAGCGATTTCTGGGTCGACTCCCGACATAAACTTAGTGACAATCTGCTCTGGCGGCAGAGCATCCATGCCTAAGTACCAGCCCATAGCAGTGTCGGCGTTCATATGATTACCTTGGATACAGATAGCTTTTCCTTTTTGCAATTCCATAATTGTTCTCCTCCCTCTTAAACAACCGACGACGGGTCGGTGATACAACCAGCAATCGCTGTAGCGGCAATTGTAGCCGCACTTGCTAGATAGATGTCGGCCTCTGCGCTTCCTGAACGACCGGGTACGTTCAGTGTCTGTTGAGAGATACCCACCTCTCCCGCTGCCAATGGCCCTTGAACCCCAAGACACACATCGCAGGTAGGCGAAAGTATTTTTGCACCGGCTTCAGCCAGTGTCGCTAGTAATCCTTCTTTTGATGCCTGAATATAGACGCGCTGTGTGACTGGTGAAATGAGAAAACGTACACCTGCATGTACTTTTTTGCCATTAACAATTTGTGCTGCAATGCGCAAATCATCAAGTGTTCCACCGACACAGGTACCAATGATGCACTGGTCAACTTTTACATCTTTAAGCTCAACTGCGGGTTTTGAGGTGAAAACCTCTGGTGGAACAGTGACCATTGGAACAAACGTTGAAGCATCAAATGTAAACACCTTTGCATAAATAGCATCAGCGTCGCTCACGAGGGTTTCGACTTCTCGGTTAAAGTTATCTTTGAACCATGACTTTGTTACATCATCTGACTGGAGAATTGCTCCGTCAGCTCCTGCGAAACCCGCATTACCACACAGAATCATACGCTGTTCAACAGGCAGAGTATCAATTGTGCTGCCACAGAACTCTAAAATCATGCCGTGTGCACAATCGGGACCAATCTCATTGAGCACTGTGAGCCAAATGTCGCGCCCTGTAACATATGGTGGCAGCTTGCCGTTTACTTCAATCTTAATGGTTTCAGGAACTCTAATGGACAGTTCGCCTGTTGCGAAGGCCTCCAACATGCTACTTCCAAATCGGCCTCCATTTGTGTAGTACGCTCCGATGCCTCCGGAGTTGGCTGCCTGTGGGTCGATATGTACAAAGAGTGTTGTAGGTGAAATATCACCCTTTTCTACATTCACCACATGCCCAATACCTTCATTATCATAAACTTTACTTATGCCAAGCTGTTTGGCCGTCTCACGAACAGCCTTGAATAACTCAACATCGTCTATGGATTTAGGTGGCGTATTGTGGTCGCCGTTGATAATCATACTTTCGGGATTAGCGATACCTAGCCCCATCATTTTAAGCGCGCCACTCATAGATTGTGGAAAATTCATCCCCGTGAAAGAATAGCCTATTGGCCCAACAAAGTCTTTTATGACAATGTATTCGCCGGGGGTCACTGTATCCTTGCCTGCATATTTTGCCAGTATTTTTTCTGACATTGTTTGACCCATGTTTGTATCCTCCTTATATAAATAGTGTACTACACTTTCATATTTATATAATATACGAGACACAATACATTTAATATAGTCTTAATGCACTATGTTATTACAATATAGAAATCGCAAAACAACTCAAAAAGCAAAATAAATAGTATTATAGTATTATTTTCTAACCAAAAATAGTCTTATATAACTATTGCATCAAGTTTCTAACTACTGTATAATTTGTATAAAATCACTTGGTCGCATTACAATTACTTATGGAATATGTCTAGGAGGTCAGAATATGCTCGATATTGTAGATTATCAACGAATCAATCATTTTAAGGACCGTATTCATAAGCACCTCTTTTTTGACAATGAAGCAAAATCTTTTCGTGAACGGGTAGCCATTTCTTTGGGTGAGCTATTTGGATACAAGCATGTGATTTACGGATACATTGATACTCCCAAAAACAGAGAAATCACTTTTGATGTTGTAATACACAATCTTGACATGGAGTTTGTTCAGAAGTTTTTAACATCTGGATTTGTGCAGGAAAAGTCATTTCATGACAAAAGTGACATTGCTATTTTTAGTGAAACACCAAACTATCAAAGAAGAACTGTATACAAGGAATTGTTATCCCCTCACAAACTATCTGACTTTATGCTGTTCTATTTAACGGCTCAAAACGCTTACACAGGCTATATAATTGTGTTCAAAGATGTGGGGCAAAAAACATTCGTAAAAAAAGATTGGGAAATTGCAGATACGATTCGTGGATTTATTGGCGTTGAGTATTATAACTATTTTTCATTCTTATCGCTCAAATCCAACAATGACCTGCTAATTACGCAGACGAATTATTATCCTATCGGTATCGTAATCATGAAAAATTTCCATGACGCAACCTATGCCAATGAAACAGCTAGGGACTATATGGCTGACTTGGAGTTGAGTAGTCTTAAATTTTTTAGCATGTTTTTTACAAACCATATACTACCCTATATTAAATATGAATTACGTAGCATTGGAAAAAAACACTTAATAAGATATAAGAACTTCATTTTTAGTGTCGTGAGTATGAACCCATTTTCAGAAAGCTTTTTTGACGGATTGGAGAAGCAACAATCCGTTCCCGGTCTTGGAAACCTTTTCAAATCCGCGCAAGACACAATAAGCTATATTTACATTTTGAAAGACGAGTTAAGCTCATTCAGCAAAAACAAGGACTTTTTTACCGATTATGCTTTTACCAACAAAGAGGAAAAGATTGTTGAACTTATTCTACTAGGCAAAAACAACAAACAGATTGCCGAAGAGCTTGATGTCAGTGTCAACACAGTTCGAGTTCATATGCAGAACATCTATAAGAAAACAGGCGTTAGCAATAGAACCGAGTTCTTGTTCAAGCTAAACAGCATGTGAATATTCGTTTCTAATAATAAGCATTAAGCAACTTTGATACACGATTGACACTACACCACGATTATCATGATTTTCTAACTGATAATAAAGCGCCACAAGACAGGGTAAATCACGCTCTGTCTTGTTTTTTGTAAAAAAGAAAAAACCTCCTTGACAAACTGCATCAGAGGGTACAGGCTATAGAGCACGTACTAGATTTTCAAAATTCAAAAACACAACGGGGACGGTTCTAGCGTGTCAATATTGCACGCGAGAACCGTCCCTCTGTGTCAATAGCCATAGTCTACCCATTTGTTCTAAATAACCAAAAGCCCTCATATATTGTATATGAAGTACGCAGTATAGGGGGATTTTTTTATGTATAACACATATCCATTTCAGCTAATGCCGTTGCCGTACAAATTCGACGCATTAGAGCCTGAAATAGACGCCAAAACAGTAGAGATACACCACGACAAGCACCTAAGAACGTATGTTGATAACTTGAATCAAATATTGAAAGAGTATCCAGAGTATCAGCATTGGACCTTGGAGCAGTTGGTGGTTTATACGGATAGGCTACCTGAAAAAATACAAACAGGTGTGAAAAACAATGCCGGGGGCGTTTATAATCACAATTTTTACTTTTTGTTAATGGATCCTAGTGGAAGCAACATACCTATGGGTAGTCTTAAACTTGCCATTGAACGTCAGTTTGAATCATACCATCAGTTTTACAAAGAATTCACAGAAAAGGCAAAAAAAGTGTTTGGATCAGGGTATGCATGGCTTGTGGTAGAACCGTCCGGGAAATTAGCCATAGTGAAAACCGAAAATCAAGACACTGTTCTAGCAGAAAGAATGTGCCCAATTATTGGTATTGATGTTTGGGAGCATGCCTATTATTTAAAGAACCAGAATAAGCGCGCTGACTACATGGAAAAATGGATGAAACTGATCAATTGGGACTTTGCGGAAAAGCAATACGAAAAATGCGTTAAATTTTAATATCCTTAGCCAAAGTGAAAAATCTAAAGCAAAATAATTCCAACAAAGAAGAAGCTATTTCAGGTGTCTGAAGTGGCTTCTTACTCTGTGGAGCTAGTTTGTGGGTGAACCTTTTTTCGCATAGGAAATGGAATTTGTGCCACAATCACAGCCACCAATACGAAAACACATCCCATGGATTCTCTAAATGTAAGGACTTCATTTAAGAGTAAAACCCCACCAATGACAGCGAATACGGATTCCATACTCAATATAATAGAAGCCACAGTAGGAGCAGAATTCTTTTGGCCTACAATCTGCAACGTATAGGCAAGACCACACGAGACAATACCTGTGAAGAATAGTGGTATGATAGCATCTTTTAAACCAAAGCCTAACGCTGATATAATCTGGACTGTACCGTTGCCCATCTGAGGTAGCTCCGTAAAAAGTGCTAAGAGTAGGGATAGGGCAGAGCATGTGGCAAACTGGATGGCAGACATTTTCGGCACATTGATATGGGCTACAAAATGATCTACAACTAGAATGTGAATAGCCCAGACAGTAGAACCGATGAGGATAATCAAATCGCCGGTTGCCATGGCAAAGTTACCGCCTGCTTTAATACAAAGCAGATAAAGGCCAAAGGCAGCTATGACAACACCAATCCAGGCGTTGATATGTACTTTCTTTTTAAGAACAATACTAAATATAGGCACGAGAACCATATACAAAGCTGTAATAAAACCGGCTTTGCCAGCATCTGTATACTGAAGACCGAACTGCTGTGTGGAGGCTCCAACGAAGAGGGCCGTTCCGCAAATAAGACCTGCCTTGAGAGTGGCAGCGTTTTTTTTTGACTTCATTTCTAAATCCTCAGGATCACCGCCACGGTTTTTCTTGTCGATTCTTCCCAATACATAGATCACAGGCAAAAGGGAAAGGGAACCCAACATAAACCTACCCCAATTGAACGTAAAGGGTCCGATGTGATCCATACCTTCTCGTTGAAAGGCAAAGGCAAACCCCCAGATGAAGGCAGTGAGGATCAAAATAAGGCTGGATTGAAGCTGTTTTTTATTCATAAATATTCTCCTATATACTGTATTTCAAATTACATTCTATCAAAGAATATGGTATAATAGCAACATGATTTTATGAAAAGAACAATTATGGGAAAGTATATGGAGAAAGAATCACAACATGTATAAAAAAAATATAGTATTAGGCATGCTTATTGTATGCCTAATTGGTACCTCTTTGGTACTAATAGGATGTCAGAGTCAAGGTCTGACAAAGGGTGGCAATGAGAAACCATCAAGTGTAGACGAAGAAGAGGTGAAGGCGCCAGAGCCCATTGATCTTAGCATTGTAGCAGTAGGCGATATTATCATTCATCAACCACAGCTAGCGGCTCAATATGATAAGGCCACAGACACATACAACTTCGAGAACAACTTTCAATATGTGAAAAAATATATAGAGACAGCGGATTTAGCCATTTGCAATGTAGAAACCACATTTGCAGGCAAAGAGAGAGAGTTCACAGGGTATCCTGTGTTTAATACCCCAGACAGCCTTGCTACTACCCTAAAAAACACTGGGTTCGATGTTGGAGTTACAGCTAACAATCATGATCTTGACCGTGGTAGCCAAGGCATGCTCCGCACAATCGATGTGTTAAGCGATGCAGGTATTGTTGTAGCAGGCACCCACAAGGAAGGCAGCCAAAGATATGCAATGACCACTGTAAAAGGTGTCAAAGTAGCCGTGGTGGCATATACCTATGAAACACCAAGGCAAGGAGGCAGACGGTCTATTAATGCAGTACCCATACCAGAATCAATGCTGAATGTGGTCAACAGTTTTGGATATGAGACCATGGAAGAGGACACCACAAGAATTTTAGCAGATATTAGAGAGGCAAAATCTGCAGGGGCAGAGGTGATTATAGCCTTCATGCATTGGGGCAGAGAGTATGCTGAAAGACCTTCAACCGAAGATCAAAAACTAGCAAAGGCCATAGCAGACGAGGGTGCAGATATTATATTTGGTTCACACCCCCATGTATTGCAGCCCATTGAGATGATTAAAAGGGCTGACGGCAAATCTGTGCCAGTATATTATTCTTTGGGAAATTTCATATCCAACCAAAGATTGGACACGGTAGACAACAGAAAGACAGAAGACGGAATCATAGGCTCAGTGAAAATAACAGTTATGAGACAGCCTGTTAGTGGAACCACGACGAAGCAAGGGATTTCACAGATTGGTTCCATTGAAGCCCAATTTTTACCTACATGGGTCAACCGATACAAAAGAGACGGAAAACGGGTTTATGAGGTGGTCCCTATCATTGGAGATTACAAGTCAAACCCTTCCATTATAGACAGTAAAAGTCAGACTAATATAGAAGAATCTGAAAAAGATACCCTAGCCACCATGGCAAGTGTGCCATCAAGCGCAGGTATAATCACAAGGCGAGAAAATTAAATTAATAAAAAGTGAGGTAATTGCAATGAAGTACTTGGAACTGATCGATTCGTACAGAGATGAAATGGTAAAGGATTTACAAGGTTTACTTGCCTTTGATAGCGTGTACAACAAAGGTGAGAACGGCACGCCCTATGGAGTGGAAGTGCAAAAATCCCTTGATTACATGATGGAACTAGGCCAAAGAGATGGATTTACAACACTGAATGTTGACAATAAGGCAGGGCACATTGAAGTGGGCGCGGGTCAGGATATTGTGGGTATACTTGTGCATCTTGATATTGTACCAGTGGGTTCTGGTTGGGAACACGATCCATTTGGAAAAGACATTGTAGACGGCAATTTATACGGACGTGGAACTATGGATGACAAAGGACCTGCCATGGCAGCGTATTACGCGATGAAAGCGTTAAAAGAAGTGGCGAAAGAAGATCCTACCATGTCACTGAACAAACGCGTTCGCTTGATACTAGGGCTTGATGAAGAAAAGGGTGTATGGGACAGTATTCCATATTACTTCACCAAAGAGCCAGTGGTAAATATCGGATTCACACCAGATGCTTCTTATCCGGTAATACATGCAGAAATGGGTATTTTGATTTTTGAACTTGTGAAAAAATTGAACAAAAACAACAAACCAACTACAGGAAATGTAGTCAAGAGCATCAAGGGCGGAAATGCCCACAATATGGTACCAGATTGGTGTACTACGGTAATATCTAATGAGGCTGGATACGACGATGTTAAGACCCTAATTGCGGCTTTTGCTGAACGAACTAGCTACAAAATTTCTTGTAAGGGACGGGGCAAATCCCTAGAGATTACGACTGAAGGAATTTCTGCACACGGCGCACAACCTGCATCTGGACTAAACGCCATCTCTATCATGATGGCATTCCTTGCAGAGCTTGAAATACAAGGTGATGAGTTTAATGAATTCGTAGAATTCTACAATAGCAAGATTGGATTTAACGTATATGGCGAGAATATCGGCTGTGGATTTGCTGACGAAGTATCAGGAAAACTGTTGTACAACATTGGTGTAATCAATGTAGACGATGAAACAGCCACTCTTACAGTTTGCGTAAGATATCCGGTGACACATCCAGGCAAAGACCCAGTTACAGACGGAGGCGATCATGTATATGATGGCATGAGAGAAATCGTAGATTCTTACAACATAGGTGTTGTGAAGATAGAAGATAAAAAGCCAGTGTACTTCCCACTTGATTCTAAACTGGTGACCACTTTGGTAGAGGTATACCAAAAACATACAGGCGATACTACCACAGCCCCAGAGGTAACTGGTGGTGGAACCTACGCTAGAGCGGGCAAGAACATTATCGCTTTTGGACCAGCAATGCCAGGCGAGGAAGAGCGTGAGCACAAGAAAAATGAGTATATTGAGATAGATAGACTCGTACAATCAGCAAAAATATATGCAGAGGCTATATTCAAGCTTGCAAACGAAGAATAAAAGTGATATACTCACATTGTTAACAATTTAATAAAAATCTTCGGGGCGGGGCGAGATTCCCCACCGGCGGTATAGCCCGCGACGATATTCTGGTGAATATTTTGATCTTGTGAGATTCAAGAGCCGACAGTTACAGTCTGGATAAGAGAAGAGAACATGACATTTTAATGTATGTTTTTTCGTCCTGAGGGAATCATTCCTTCAGGACTTTTTTAGCCTAAAATCCCAGGCCCACGCAAAGCCAACTTTGTGGAGAGCGGTGACCCGAGCAAGATGAGAGGAGAACACAAAATGAGGGATCAAAGAACAGCAAAAATGGCAAAAATGGCGATGCTAGCAGCCATATCAATTGTACTGGTATTTTTAGTACATTTTCCAATTGTTCCAGCCGTACCATTCTTAGAGTATGACCCAGCAGATGTATCAGTGCTCATTGGAGCCTTTGCATTTGGACCAGTAGCAGGCATAGTGATTACAGTAATAGCATCTATCATCCAAGGCTTTACCGTTAGCGCCCAAGGAGGCATCTTCGGAATCATCATGCACATCTTAGCTACAGGTACACTGGTACTAGTAGCAGGAAACATATACAGAGTGAAAAAAACCATAAAAGGTGCGATTTTGGCACTCCTAGCAGGTGCATTGTCCATGGTAGCAGTCATGGCAATAGCCAACATTATTCTAAACCCAATTTTTTATGGTATGCCAAGAGAAGCAGTATACGCACTCCTACCAGCCATTATAACATTTAACCTAGCCAAAGCAGGCATTAACTCGGTGATTACACTTCTCGTGTATAAAAGAATATCTAAATTTTTGCATAGATAGTACTATATTCAAATTTGAAATAAAACCAAAAAAAGTATATACTATGTATATACTTTTTTTATAGGAGCCGAAATTGAAAATCAATAGCCTAGCTGAAACAATGGAATACGGGAAAAAAATCGCGGATATGCTAAAACCAGGGGATATACTATGCCTGTCTGGCAATCTTGGCGCGGGGAAAACTACCATGTCCAAGACCATTATAAAAGAGTTAGGTGTGACAGATACGGTGACTAGTCCTACCTTTACCATAGTCCATGAATACCAGGGAAGATTGCCTGTATACCATTTTGATGTATACAGAATAGATGATATTGAGGAAATGTACGAAATAGGGTATGAGGAGTATTTTTTTGGTGAAGGTGTATGCATCATAGAATGGGCAGAAAAAATTGAGGAAATCATCCCAGCCGAGGCCATGCATATCACCATAGAATATGGGAATGTGAGCCAAAACGATGAAGAGCGAATCATTAAAACGGAGAAGATATGAATATTTTAGGAATAGATACCACATCGGCCATTGCATCTGCGGCGATAATGGGAGCGGATGGAAGCGTGATCGAAGTACATAATGATCAAAAGATGAACCATTTGCAAAATCTAATGACGATGATAGATGAACTGCTATCAAAATGTCAATTACAATTAAGCGATATAACTCATATTGCAGTATCTGAGGGGCCAGGGTCTTTTACGGGTATCCGTATTGGCATCGCCACTGGCAAGATGCTAGCACAGGTACTAGGCGTAGATATGGTCCAAGTGGAAACATTAAAGGCGTATGCCTATGCAGCAAAGGAATGCAATACAGCGATTTGCCCTATGCTAGATGCGAGGAGAAGTCAAGTATATGCCGCCACGTATAAGTGGGAAAATGGAAGGTGCATTGATCTCACCAAAGGCGGCGCCTATATGGCAGAGGAGATGAAATCTTCTAACAAGAACATTGAAAGCGTATTGTATATAGGCGATGGGTCAAAATCCTACCAACAAATTGTAGAAGCAGACAATGCTAAATTCGATTTTGAAATAGCCACCACAGGTCTTGGAAAATATGTTTGCGAAATTGCAAAAGAAAAAATACAAGCTGGTGAGATCACAAATCTTTTCGAGTTCAAACCAGTATATATGAGGTTGGCTGAGGCCCAAAGAAAATTGGAAGAAACGAAAGTTAACCATAATTAAATTAAGGAAAACATATGAGTTTTAAGATAAGAAAAATGACATTGGAAGACATTCATCAGGTACTAGAAATAGAGCATTTGAGTTTTCAAGATCCGTGGACCAGAGAGTCTATGGAGTATGAAGTCAGCAAAAATGACAAGGCACTTTACCTAGTAGGTGTGGAAACAGAAAGCAGAACTTTTGGAAGGCCTGAAGCAAATGAAAAAGTGGTGGCTTATGCGGGACTTTGGGCTATTTTTGACGAAGGTCATATTACCAATATTGCTGTTCATCCTGACCATCGAGGGCAGAAAAAAGGTGCTATATTAACATCAAAAATCATGGAAGAGGCCAATGCCATCGGGGTAAAGCATTTTACTTTGGAGGTAAAAACAACGAACATGGCAGCCATCACTATGTACGAAAAACTAGGGTTTAAGAC
This sequence comes from Anaerovoracaceae bacterium, assembly GCA_031553975.1. Classification (GTDB taxonomy): domain Bacteria; phylum Bacillota; class Clostridia; order Peptostreptococcales; family Anaerovoracaceae; genus JAVBKP01. Next base: position 12,958 of record JAVBKP010000064.1, read on the forward strand.
AGAAGGATTGCGAAAAAATTATTATCAATACGACAATTCAGACGCATATGTGATGTGGAACAGGCAATAATACCTTAAAAGGGGGTATTTATATGCGTTTATTTGATATAAGAGATGATCATGAAGATCAATTGAATTTTATTGCATCAGACTGCAGGAATTTTCACAGAAGGGGTGATTTCAATGCCTTTAATATGGTGCACTATCACACTTGCGAAAATTGTGACCACTTCACAGCCGACTTGACATGCGATTACGGCAAATCTAGCTACAATAGACCATTTGATATGATTTAAAATTAAGCAAAGGAAACAGCCCCAATGAACGAAAAAGAATTACTAACATTAGGAATAGAAACAAGTTGCGATGAGACCTCTGTCGCTGTAGTACGCGGGGGCAGAGAGATTTTATCCAACGTCATATCCTCTCAAATAGAAATCCACAAAGTCTTTGGCGGCGTCGTACCGGAAATTGCCTCCCGGCATCATCTGGACAATATGAACCCTGTTATAGCCGAGGCGCTAGAAACCGCTGGGGTCACTTTTGCGGATATTGATGTGGTGGGCGTGACAAAAGGACCAGGGCTAGTAGGTGCCCTTTTGATAGGTATAGCATCAGCCAAAGCCATAGCCTATGCCTCAAAAAAACCTCTTGTAGGGGTACATCACATCCATGGTCACATCTGTGCCAACTATTTAGCGCATCCCCAGCTAGAACCGCCTTTTTTAGCACTGGTGGTCTCTGGCGGGCATACGAATCTAATTGATGTGAAAAGCTATGATGAATATGAAGTGTTAGGCGGCACAAGAGATGACGCTGTAGGAGAGGCATTTGACAAGGTGGCTAGGGTGCTTGGATTGGGATATCCAGGAGGTCCTAATGTGGACAAACTAGCGAGAGAAGGCAACCCAGCTGCCATTCCATTTAAAAGGGTTTACTTAGAAAAAGATAGTCTTGATTTTAGTTTTAGTGGGATCAAGACGGCTGTGATCAATTATATACATACGCAAGAGCAGAAAAAAGAGGCGATTAATCCAGCGGATGTGGCGGCCAGCTTCCAGATGGCCGTGATGGACGTCATCGTAGATAAGTCCATCTACGCCGCCCGCCAGACCGGTAACCACAAAATCGTCATGGCGGGTGGCGTGGCCGCCAACAGTATGCTTCGCGAAAAGATGGAACAGGCGGCTAAGAACAACAATATGGAGCTATACTACCCGCCTTTGATTTTATGTACCGATAACGCAGCTATGATCGCATGCGCTGCCCACTATAGGTATAAGGCAGGGGAAGTGAGCGGATTAGACCTAGATGCCTATCCAGGATTAAAAATTTAAACAAGAACTAAAAAAAGGGCTGTCTCAGAATGATTAAAAATCATGGAGAGACAGCCCCTTCGCATTTACTATTTATATGAATTAGTTAGCGTTATCTTCTACATACTTTACTATGTCGCCGATGGTCTTGAATTTCTCTGCATCTTCGTCAGGAATCTCAATATCAAACTCATCTTCGATGGCCATAATAATCTCAACAGCATCTAGTGAATCAGCTTCAAGATCTTTCATTAACGAAGAGTCTAAAGCGATGCTAGCCGTGTCATCAAGTGCTAACTGGTCAGCGATAATTTCTTTAATCTTCTCAAAAATCATAGTAAACCTCCTTTTCTAAATAAATATAATTGAATTATACAAGGCATAGTTACTATATGCAACTGTATTTTTTACAAAATTCAAAAATTTATACAACATCTAGCAATACTAACTATTTTCCTCGAGCCATTCCAAGGCAGTGGTCCAAGTAACATACTCATATTCCAAGGATTCTTTGGCGGCGACCAGCTCCGTTTGGAGTGCGGCGGTTTTTTCATAATCAGAGAAAACTTCTTCTTTGCACATTTCATTTTCTATGTTAGCAATAACACCTTCCCACTTTGCGATGTTTTCTTCAGCCTTTTCGGCCTCGCGTTTTTTGCTCCGAACAGCACTGACATTTTCTTTGTTTTTTAAAAATTGCTTCTTGCCCTCAGACCCCGAATCCAACTTGGTTTCGGCAGAGGCAAAACCAGAGAGTGAAGACAAGGCAGAACGTTTTTCTAAATAGTAATCATAATTCCCTAGATACTCTTTCATACTATCTGCACTAAGCTCCAAGGTCTTGCTAGATACTTTATTTAAAAAATACCTGTCGTGGGATACGAAGAGAACGGTCCCTGGAAAGTCGATGAGCGCGTCTTCAAATATTTCTTTTGATTGGATGTCTAGGTGGTTGGTAGGTTCATCCATGATGAGAAAGTTAGCGCCTGAGAGCATGAGTTTTAAAAGAGAAAGCCTTGCTTTTTCTCCTCCTGAAAGGCCACTGACAGGCTTAAACACATCATCCCCCCTGAACAAAAACCGGCCGAGGATACTTCGCAGTTCTCGCTCGTCATATAAATGATAATCAGAATGCATTTCATTTAGAACTGTATTTGATGGATTTAGCATTTCCTGACCTTGGTCATAATATCCAAAATTCACATGAAACCCAGGTTTTATCATGCCAGCTTCTATGGGAATCATAGATAGTATCATCTTTAGTAATGTTGTTTTTCCAACACCATTTGGACCAACTAGGCTTATTTTTTCTTCTCTTTTTACATCAAAAGATACATTCCTAAAAAGTGTACGGCTTCCAAAACTTTTGGATAGTCCTTCCACATGTAAAGCGTCATTTCCACTTTGGATTGCTTGCTTGAAATTTATTTTGATCTTTCCAAGGACAGCGGCAGGCTTGTCTATGACTTCCATATGGCCTAGCATTTTTTCTCTGGACTGGGCCCTTTTTACTAACTTTTCTGTGCCATGCTGCTTGAAGCGACGAATGATCTCCTCTTGCTTGGCAATTTCTTTCTGCTGAGCCTCATACTGTTTTTGCGCAGAGTCCCCTGCCTGTTTTTTCTTTTCCACGTATTGGGTATAGTTGCCTGTATAGATGGACAATTTCCTGTTTTCCATCTCGAAGATTTTATTTACGGTCTGGTCTAAGAAGTAACGATCGTGTGAAATCAGCATGATAGCTCCTTCATAGCTTTTTAAATACTGCTCTAACCACCTAAGGGTATCTATATCTAGATGGTTGGTAGGCTCATCCAGCAAGAGCAAATCAGGTTTTTTGAGAAGAAGTGCTGCCAGAGAAAGCCTAGTTTTCTCACCACCGCTGAGAATAGCCACAGGCTTGTTCAAGTAGTCTGACCCAAATCCCATACTGTTTAATATCCCTACGACCTCACTTTTATATGTGAAGCCACCCTTGTTCTTAAATGTTTCATTTAAATCGTCGTAATCATGGAGCAACTGGTGAACATCTTGTCCTTTTTCTGACAATTCAGAGATTTTGTGGGACATATCAAGCATGTCTTTTTCCATTTGGATTAAGTGAGAAAAGATTGACAACATCTCCTCATGCAGTGTTTTTGACGAGTCAAATGCGCTGTTTTGCTTTAGATATCCTACGTTGCAGTGTTCGGAGACGAAAAAATCCCCTCCATCATGGGTTAAATCCCCAGACAAAATATTGAGTAGCGTGGTTTTGCCCGCACCGTTGACACCTACGAGGCCTACTCTCTCACCGTCGTTGATATGAAAAGAAACCCCAGAGATAATCTCTGTGACGCCATAAGATTTTGTGATGTTATTTGCAGATAGTACGATCATAATAAATTCCCCTATAAATATGTTGACTTTAGTATTCTACCACATATTTGGGAGAATTAAAAATTTGTGAATTATTTATCCAGTTTTTATTGTGAGGCATACGAAAAGATAGTATAATTAAAGGGAAAATATAAAGATGAGAAACCCGTGTGAGTGAGGGGAAAACAATGGCGAAAAATGAAAAAATATCTAGCGCAGTAATAAGAAGATTACCTAGGTATAGAAGATATCTAGGCGAACTAATCAAAAAAGATGTTGCCAGAATATCTTCAAAGGAATTTAGCGAAATATTAGGATATACAGCATCACAAATTAGGCAAGATTTGAATAACTTTGGAGGATTCGGACAACAGGGTTATGGATATAATGTGAAAGAGCTTCATGGACAAATAAGCAAAATATTAGGCATCATGCAAGAATATCATTTGGTAATAGTGGGTGCTAACCACATGGCCAAGGCCTTGGCAAACTATTCTTATTATAAGACGGCAGGTTTTATAATAGACGGATTGTTTGATATTAACCCAGAGATCATTGGAACTGAAATAGATGGCAAGAAGGTTTTAGATTATGTTGAACTGGACAATTTCTTGCAAAACAACAAAATCGACATCGGTGTTATATGTACAAATAAACAAAGCGCCCAAGGCGTTGCTGAAAAGCTGGAAAAGGGTGGAATCAAAGGAATCTGGAATATTGCGCCAGTGGATTTGGTGGTAGATAAGAGCATTCAAGTAGAGAATCTTCACATCAGTGACAGCCTACATGCACTTGTTTACTACATGAATCACGAAGAACAGTAAAAAATGCATCAATGAATATAGCCGACTTTGAGGAAAAAGTAAAAAAAATAACCGTTTCGTATGAAACGGTTATTTATAGGTTACATATATTATTTAGATGCTGGTGCATCAACAGGGCAAACATTAGCGCAAGCGCCACAATCAATACAAGTGTCTGCATCGATTTGATATGCACTACTACCCTCAGAAATAGCTGATACAGGGCACTCAGGCTCGCAAGCTCCACAGCTAATACATGCTTCTCCAATTGCATATGCCATATTATAATACCTCCTTTAGTAAAATTAACATCATTGTACCATATAAACCAACCAACCACAACTAGATTTTAGTGCTAGGAGAAAGAATCATGAAAGTATTTGGATTATCAGGAAAAAGCGGAACGGGGAAAAGCTATAGAGCCTTGCATGTCTGCAAAGAGAAAAATATTGATTACATCATAGATGATGGATTGCTCATATCTGGAAATGCTATTCTCGCGGGCAGATCGGCCAAGAGGGAGTCCACCATGGTAGGGGCTATTAAGACTGCGTTGTTCAGCAAGGAAGAGCATAAAAATCAAGTATATGAAGCCATTAGGGCGAAGGAACCCAGAGCAATATTGATATTGGGGACCTCAGATGAGATGATTCACAAGATTGCAAAAAGACTGGAACTGCCAGAGGTGTCTGAGATGATATACATTGACGACATTACTACAGAGAAAGAGCGGGACATAGCGAGAGTGCAACGAATGGAGCTAGGCAAGCATGTTATTCCTGTGGCTACATTTCAGCTAAAACGTCAGTTTTCAGGGTATTTTCTCAATCCACTTCGTTTGTTTGGGCATAAAAAAGGTGTCATAAAAGATGACGAGGACAGGTCCATCGTAAGACCTACCTATAGCTACCTAGGAGAGTATTTTATCTCTGAGAAAGTTATTGCAGATATAATATTTAAAGTAAGTAGAGGGGTAGAGGGGGTAAGTGCTGTTAGCAAAATCGCAGTGAATACCTATGATGACGGCATTAGAATCAGTGCGGATATTCACATGGCATACGGCTCTAAGGTAGTAGATCAGGCTAGGCGGCTGCAAAGAGAAATTGAAAAGCAAGTAGAATTCATGACAGCGTTTAACGTATTGGAGATTGAACTTGCAGTACGAGGACTTGTATAATGAAACATAAAAATTTTCAAATAGACGCCATTGAAAACGGGATTCTCATAAAAGGACTAAGGGATTTTGATCTAACCCATACCCTAGAATGCGGACAGTGCTTTCGGTGGGAGAAAGAGGTTGATGGGAGCTATACAATTGTGGCTTTTAGACATGCCATAAACCTAAGGACAGAAGGACTAGACCAAGATAAATGTTTATATATAGACAATGCCACTATTGAAGACTGGGACAACCTATGGAGGTCCTACTTTGATATAGATAGGGACTATGGACAATTGAAAAAAACTATTTTAAAAATGGACAAGTCCAAGCACATGAAGGAGGCTATCGTCTTTGGCGCGGGTATGCGAATACTCAATCAAGACAGATGGGAAACCATCATATCCTTTATTCTTTCACAAAACAACAATATGGCTAGAATCAAAAAGTGCGTGGAGGGCGTGTGCCAACACTTTGGAGAGCCAATTGGTGAATACAAAGGAAAGATGCGATACAGCTTTCCTACCCCTGAAAGACTTGCGGAGATAGAAGAAGCAGAGCTGGATGTGTGTAAACTGGGGTATAGAGCCAAGTATATTAGCCAAACGGCAAGAAAACTCGTGGGCGACGGTGTGGACACATTAGAAATGTTAGCCGATGCTGACAAATCGGAAGTGAATACGTATTTGCGGACCTTGTCTGGCATAGGACCAAAGGTAGCCAACTGCATCACCTTATTTGCTTTTAGAAAATATGACAGCTTCCCCGTAGATGTATGGGTAAAAAGAATCATGTCAGTACTATACGGATTAGATGAGGGCGACTTAGCTGGAATGGAACGGTTCGCCGCTGAGAAATATGGCGACTTAGGCGGATTTGCTCAGCAATATCTATTCTTTTATGCAAGAGAGAGAGGTTTGTAATTGATATTATTGGGAACAATTTTAAATGCGGCAT
>JAVBKP010000158.1:0-5684 GCA_031553975.1 Anaerovoracaceae bacterium
GTATATTAAGAATACATTTTGGTACTTTTTCACCACTTTTTTTACATATTCATCAACTAGTGCCAAAGTCGGTACTATAAGAACTATGTTTTGAGGTGAATTACGAGCTATATGTTCAAATATACAAAAAGTTTTACCAAAACTTGTAGGAGCACTTACGATAAGTGCATCGTTTTTCGTGATCTGATTGAGAATTTCTATTTGTTCAGGGTGCATAGATATGCGAGAATCTAAAGCAGATACAGCAAAAGCTGAATAAAGAACAGAATCAAGTGTATATTTATTTGAGTAAACTGTTAAATCCAATGCGAATAAGTCATCGGCGAGCTCTCTAGCCTTTCGCGTAGGATTATCAGAGGTAGCTAAAGATCGAATATAAACTTCACGTATATTCTGAGGATTATAATTTTGCGATTTCATTTTCATAGTGCGCCCTCCTCGCTGCTATGGCTTGTGTAAATACGGAAACCATTTTGCTTTTATTGAAAATAGGGAGAGAAACTATTATATAAACTGTTTCTATACCAAGCATTTTATTGCATTTGATTTTATCAAGTTCTTTAAAAACATCATTAGGCAATATATTGCTACCATGGGCAATGAAAATTGGTATACCTATTGTTTTGATATTTGCTTTTACAATAAAATCTTCCATTGACAGACTTAACTCAATTACATCAGAGTATAAGTCACCAAAAATTCCCATATTTGATTTAAGGAATCTATTGCTAAGCATTAGACTAAATTCATCCTTTATTTGCTGTTCATATGTTTTCAAGGACTTATTTATCAAGCCCACGCCATTTTCTAAAGATTTACTTAGCTTTGATTCACCTAGGAGAATTGTATCTCTAGTTCGAGAATAAAAAAGCGTATCAATACCATAAACATTCATATTGGGGTCTGTCGTTAAATGAACTTTTGGAATAATACAGTCAAACCCAAAATATTCGGAAAGTAAATTGCAGAAAATATATTCTCCGATTTTCCCCATTTTATCTAATCTGACATTCAAGTTCCCATCGCCATGATCCTCTAATGTGTATTCGTCAGCAAGAATTTTGATTACTTCATCCTCAATAGAAGATGGAATTTTACTTATGTTAAAGTCATCAATATACATCCCTAGGTGTTTAAACAAAGTGGCATAGTTTTTTGCTGTTGCTTGAAAGGTAAGATTTGATTTATTTTCTGCATATTTTAATAAGCGTGTTTCACTGAAAAAATATTCAAACAAACCAATGTAAAAGTTATGTGAGTCAGCTAAATCGATATGCATGAAAGAAAAACTTTCCTTGCATGAATAGATAGTAAAATCATGGTATTTTCTCGTCTGAAAAGTGTTCATTATCTCATCCCCTTGCATAAATTATCAATGAATTTAAGTAGCGTATATGCATAACAACGGTTGCTTTATCTATTTCCTTTGTCCCTTCACAAACAAAACATATTCAGCAATCTTAGCAGATTCTTCTTGTGTACAACCATCAAGAAGTGTAGCGATATGCCCATCAAGTTGAGTTTTTGAAGCTTTATATTCAAAAGCAAGCAAATCATTTGGTGTCACTTCAAGTGCATTGCATATTTTGAGCAAAGTCTCTATGATTGGAACTACTTTGCCGTTCTCAATTCTATTTATGTTAGCAGGTTCCATATCTGTTAATTCGGACAGTTTCGCTTGTGACATGCTAAGCTTATCTCTATAAAATTTTATGTTTTGACCTATGTTCATCTAATTATCCCCCAAGACATTTATTTACTATAACGATAATATAGTGATGGTGTTTGTGGAATGATTCAAAAGCCTATAATTGTCTTGACGAACAATAAAATATGGAATATAATTACCTTGGTCGTATTCGGTACAGGAACAAGCAATATAATAAAAAATAGGCACATACTGAAATATACCTATTTTTTATCTACAAATCCTCTGTTAGCTTGCTCAATGGAATATCCAAAGCATCGCAGATGCGAAATAGCTTGGAAAGGCTTATTGACGAAATAGTGGAAACACTTTCAAATTTCTGTAAATGACTAGCGCTGCAATTCACTTGTTCTGCTAGCGTTTCAACGCTAATATTTTTTAGCTGTCTATAATGCTGTACTCGCTTACCGAGTATTTTTAGCCTTTCTCGTTCATCCATTGTAAAATACACCCCTTTTCCGTATATAACTATTGTACAGTGTAAGGGTGCTTTCCTAAATGGAATGAATGTGCAAAATATTGCATATATAATGCAAATATAAGAGCATACGTGATATTTATTGCAGTATTTATGCAATGGAACTGCGTGTAGATGGTAAATAACGAGATGTGGAGGTAGATATGCAAAGGAAATGGTATTTTATTGGAATATGCGGGCTATCTATAGGGATAATGGCGCTCTCGATCTTATTGATAATGGCTAATACTCAGCTTGCAGAGATAGAGATCAGATTAAATAATGCAATGGAATTTCCAACTGCGATATCGCAACCACGTGTTAGGGTTGATATTACATATTCTAAAAAGGGAAGCAAAACAAGAAATATCTCTACATATGACGATTTTATAGATTTGGGAAATGAAAACCTAAATAGAGAGCTAACATTTGCCATTCTTATAAAAAGAGAACATGAGCTTATCTGCCCACAGGTTCCGATTACGATTGAAATTGATGAAGAAGATGGAAAAGCGCATGTCAGAATCCACTGGATGCAGTCATTACAAATGTTTTCTGTGAGATTGGACAGATAAATTGGCGCTTTAATATTCATTGATAGTGTAGCTGACAATAAAAATAGTGTAATTCATTGTATAAAGATGTAAAATGTAATAAAATATTGGATGAGCTACGCGGTCAACTGTATTTTTTAAAGTGAGGGATCTTAAATGAATAAACAACAAATTGTTAGTAAAATAAATGAATTTCTTCATATAGCGAATGTAGCGTTATCAAATTGGCTTTATAATACACTGCCTAAAGTTTCGGAAAACTGGTGGGAAGAATGTGTTCTTGATGAATTAAGCTTTTATCAGAGAAATAGGGTGGAAGAGGCTTTGATTGATTCTCTGGAGGAACTTGATTTATCCGCTTTACTTCGCATTGCAAATAAAAACTGGTATCAGATACGGCATGTTGCTTATATGCCACAAAGGCAACGTGAATGCTTACGTGAAATGATCCAAGTCAGAAATAACTGGGCGCACTGCCCTGCTGATATTCCTGAAAAAGAGATTATATTGAAAGATCTAGAAATTTTAGATGAATTTTTGCAACAAATGTCAATAGCAAGTGAGTCTATAAAAGAGCTCAATGAGATGAAAAATGCTATAAGAAGTGATATATCTTTAAGTTCAATTGAATCAAACTCACTAGTTATGCATACCAAGACAACCGAAGTGCTAGACAATAGCATTATTGATGAAAAAAGCATGGTGTATTTAAACAGCGATCCAGCAAAAAAAGGTATGATATACTCGATTTCTTCGGTTAGTGGAGTGCTACGGTATGAAGTATTTATAAATGGAACAATTGAAACATTTTATGAGGGGCAAATCTCACCAGTTGCGGGCAAAAGTTTAAATAATGTGGTTAATATTGCACGTTTACAATGTCACCTAGTCGCTTTCCAAATAAATAATCCTTCTAACAATAATTTGTATTCTTTAAATTCAGCTAGAATTGACTTTGTACCATATCAATTTAGACCCGCCCTCAAAATAATTAAATCTGATGAACCAAGAATTTTAATTGCTGATAGTGTTGGGGTCGGGAAGACTATTGAAACTGGACTAATTTTGAAAGAGTTAGAAGCTAGATCGGATTTAGCAAAAATAGTCATTATATGCCCAAAACCATTAGTTGTTGAGCGAAAATGGGAGCTAGAAATGAAAAGATTTGACGAAGATTTTACAGCACTAGATGGTAAGACACTTCGACGAGTAATTTCGGATGTAGATAGAGATGGTGTTTGGCCAGAAAAATTTAATAAAGCCATTATCCCATATTCGATATTAAGTAAAGAGGTAATTTTTGGACCTGAAGGGCATAAAAAAAGCAGCAGATTTGGTTTGATTGACATGGATCCTGCTCCGCACTTTGATATGGTAATTGTGGATGAGGCACACCATATTCGTAATAGTGATACCCAACAGTATGCCGCAGTGAAGTATTTTTGTGATCATTCAGATGCTGCGGTATTTTTGACTGCTACGCCCCTACAAACTAGCGATGATGACTTATTTACACTTTTAAATGCTTTAAGCCCCGATACAATCATCGATAAGGAAGTATTTAAAACAATGTTAGAGCCTAATAAATTTGTTACTAAAGCAGCTCATTATGTAAGAGCGGCTAAGAGCGGATGGGAAACTGATGCCTTAGAGCAGTTACTACAAATTAAATCGACAGTATGGGGAGGCAGCGTAATTTGTGAGAATCCACTATACAAAAGCACATTGCACACTTTGTCTTTTGATGAGATTACACGTAGCCAAAGAGTGCAGATGATCTCAGATATAGAAAACCTAAATAGTTTTTCAAATCTGATTAATAGGACACGAAGGCAGGACATTCAAGACTTTTGCATTAGACGTTCACATACGGTTGAAAATGTATTTACTCCGCATCAAATGGCATTACATGATGCCTTGCTAGAGTTTGAAGCAATTGCACTAACGCTGTTACATGGAAACGTATGCATCAAATTTATGATGAGTACAATTCGTAGGCAAGCTGCAAGTTGTATTTTTGGACTTGCACCATTTATTCAAAACCTAGTCGATAAGCGTTTTATGCAGTTAATAGATGATCCAGAGTTGGAAAGTAGTGATTTTTTAAATGATTCAGAGGCGATTGAAATAATAAAAAAATTATCAACACAGGTATTAGACCTTGCAAATGAATTGCCAGAGGAGGATACCAAATTTGAATTGTTAGAGAAAATTATTGCCGAGAAACAAGAGCTAAAGAATAATAAAATTATCGTTTTTAGCGCTTTTAGACATACGCTTAATTATTTGTGTGACAAACTTAAAACATTAGGATATAGGGTGGCACAAATAAATGGAAGCGTTGCGGATGATGAAAGGCTTACGCTAAGAGAAAGATTTGAGCTTGACAAGAATAATACGAGTGCATTAGATGTTTTACTCTTTACTGAAGTTGGGTGTGAAGGTCTTGATTATCAATTTTGTGATGCAATGATTAACTATGATCTTCCATGGAATCCAATGAGAATAGAGCAACGTATTGGAAGGATTGACCGTAGAGGTCAAAAAAGCGATATCATTAACATTTATAATATGATTACTGCAAATACGATTGATGCAGATGTATACTATAGGTGCCTTATGAGAATTGGAGTATTTGAAGAAAGTATAGGAGAATGTGCAGAGATCCTAGGTAGTCTTAATAAAAAATTAGAAAAGATAGTGATAGATGTTAGCTTGAATGAAGAAGAACGGCATATAAAAATAGAGCAAATAGCCGATAACGAGATCCGTCTTATTCAAGAAATGCGAAAACTTGAGGAAGAGGAAAAACATTTTTTTGGACTAAACCTGTCAAATGACAGCATGATAAAAGACATACAGAATGCCGAAAATGCTTGGCTTTCGGCAAAGTTTATGTTACATATGATTCAGTGTTATTTAGAAATTCGGTTAGGAAAAGGAAACTATATAACGGGGGAAGCTG
>JAVBKP010000076.1:0-10834 GCA_031553975.1 Anaerovoracaceae bacterium
CTCAGCCGTTCGTGCGGTTTTATTTCCGTAACGGTCTGCATATTCAAAGGACAGCAGCTTGCTTTCCTGCAAAGCTGTTTTGATAATTTCTATATATGGCTGCATGTTCCTGTTGCCCATCCACGGACTTAAATCTATGTATATTTGGTTTGCTTTTAACTCAATGTCTTTTGCTTTGTCTGAGGGGATAAAACTCTTGACTTTCGCAAGGGCGTTTACCAGTTCATCACCTCGTATCATGTTGGAAAGACTAGAAAGTCCCATCAAGATAGCGGAAAGGTCGGCAGTGGAAAAAACGTTCCGGTCAATCTTGTATTTCTGCATGATTTCAAAGCCACCACCTACTCCCGATGCCCCACGAACAGGAATACCTGCCATATTGATGGTGTCTATGTCGCGGTAAATTGTGCGAGGTGAAACTTCAAACATATCTGCTAACTCCTGTGCGCCGATACGCTCTTTGTCAAGGAGTATCATAATAATGCTAACAAGCCTGTCAACTTTCATCTGATAGCCGCCTTTCAAAATTTCTTTTTATCATTATAGATTGTTGCCATACTGTTGTCAACAATTATAAGGTATAATAAAAAAGTAAGCAAATCAATCTACCTATCAGGAGGAAACACCATGCAGAAAAAAGCCTTAATAATAATCGATATTCAGAATGACATAACAAAGAATTACAAGGATGTTATTGGCAATATCAATAAAGCCATTGATTGGGCAGTCAATAACACTATTCATGTGATTTATATAAAGCATGAAAATTTATCAGCCGGCACGAGGACTTTTAAACCCAATACAGCCGGATCTGAATTGGCTCCAGACTTGAAAATAGTATCAAAAAATGTCTTTACAAAATGCAAAGGAAACGCATTAAGCTGTGAAGAATTTGCAGACTTTATTCGTAAAAATGAACTATGTGATTTCTACATAGCCGGAGCAGATGCTGTTGCTTGTGTTAAATCAACCTGTTACAACTTATGCAAAGCAAATTATGACGTTAATGTCCTGTCAGATTGCATTACAAGTTATGATAAAAGGAAAATCGACGAAATGCTACGTTATTATGAAAGTAAAGGTAGCAAAATTATTTGTTTGAATGACCTGCTAAGCTAAGCACTTTCCATATTAATCGCATCCCGCCACAGGCGTTTTTCTAGCACAGTATTTCATACCCATCTTCCGTCACCACTATGGTGTGTTCCCATTGGGAGGAAAGTTTTCCATCTTTGGTGACGGCTGTCCATTTGTCTTTTAGTATTTTACACTGATACTTGCCTTCATTGATCATTGGCTCCACGGTGAAAGTCATGCCTGGCAATATAATCATATCATTGCCACCAGTATCATAGTGGGCTATCCACGGTTCTTCGTGGAACTCTAACCCTATTCCATGTCCTCCATAGTCACGCACCACAGAATATCCATTGGCATTGGCGTGGGCTTCAATCACTTTGCCAATCTCAGCGATTGTATCATATGGCTTCACAGCCTCTAAGCCTTTGTATAGGCACTCTTTAGAGACTTCTACTAGTTTAGCGGCTTCTGGGCTAACATTGCCTATCATGTACATACGACTGGCATCGCTAAAATACCCATCTAGTATGGTACTGACATCAATATTGATAATATCCCCGTCTTTTAACGAAACGTCTTTAGATGGAATGCCATGACAAATCACATCATTGATAGAGGTACATACACTTTTAGGATATCCGCTGTAGTTGAGAGGTGCTGGAACACCTCCATGGGCTTTGGTATAGTCATATACAATCTTATCTATTTCCTCTGTGGTGATGCCAATTTTTATATGCTTGTCTAGTTCGTCAAAAATACCAGTTGTAATAGCCGCGCTTTTGCGAATGCCTTCTATCTGGGCGGCATTCTTGATGGATTTGTACATGGGCACTTCATATCCTTGTGCTTTATACCTATCGATCAGTTGATCCGATATGGCGTGACAGTCTTTATATTTGGTTCCGCTCTTACACCAGCATTTGTCATTTCTACTTAGTTTCATTCATTCACCTATCTTCATGATTTTTATGACATTTTTCCCAAATTTTATAATAAAAATATGTTGTTTTCATTGCAAATTTCTATCATATCCTCAGGCCATACAGCCACTTGGACCTCACCTATATGGGCTTTTTGCAGAAAGTGCATACAAAGCCTAGATTGGCCAATGCCGCCTCCTATTGAATACGGAAGTTCTCCTTTTAGAATGGCTTTGTGAAATGCCAATTCTCTTCTATCTTCAGCGTCTGCCAATTTTAGCTGTCTATCCATAGCTGCTTCATCTACTCTAATACCCATAGATGACAATTCTAATCCTATTTGCAGCATTTCATCCCATATGAGAATATCACCATTTAGCGCCCAGTCATCATAGTCTGGTGCTCTACCATCGTGTTTTTCACCTGACGTTAGCTTGCCACCTATTTTCATAATGAAGACAGCACCCTTTTCTTTTGAGATGGCATGTTCACGCTCCTTGGGGCTTAGTGCAGGAAAACGGTCCTCTAACTCTTGGGTGGTCACAAAAAAAATCTCTTCAGGAAGATCATGTTCTAATCCATATTCCTCGCCTATGAAATACCCTAGACCTTTGATGGCATGATAAATTTTGCGCACCACTTCTTTTAGATACGCTTCCGTTCTCTGGCTCTTGTCTATGGTTTTCTCCCAGTCCCACTGGTCTACATATACACTGTGAATGTTGTCTAGCTCTTCGTCTCGCCTGATGGCGTTCATGTCTGTATATATACCTTTGCCAACAGGTATTCCATATTTTCCCAGTGCCATGCGTTTCCATTTTGCCAAGGACTGGACTATCTCTACATTTTTCTCATCCAAACCCTTCAGTGTGAATGCAACAGTACGTTCCACACCACTGAGATTGTCGTTAAGCCCTGTGTCTGGGTCAACAAATAAAGGTGCTGACACTCTGGTAAGCCCTAGATTTTTTGACAAAGCATTTTGAAAATAATCTTTTATTTTTTTTATGGCTATCTCTGTCTCCATAAAGTCTATCTTTGGTTGATAGTTTTCTGGGATACTTACATTCCCAACTTTATTAATCATCTTGCCTCTTTCTGAAAGCTACTCCACCATTGCTTCTGGCTCTTGCTCCGTCTTATTTATATCATCGTCTTTGATTCTGTTCTCTTCTGCTAGCTTTGCCTTCTCTTCTGCCTCGGCAGCTTCTTGCTCCGCTCGTTTTTTGTCCATGTCACGTTTTGAGAATTCACAGCCACAATAGTCTTGGCGGTACAGTCTATACTCAATAGATATTTCTCTCGAACGCCCATATCCGTTGTTTTTCTTAAAATTCTCGTCTAAATATTTGACGCCATACTTTTCTTCCATGGCTTTGCCTATCTCACTAATCCACTCGGATTTTTTGTGAGGGCTCACGCTAAGGGTGGTGGTAAAATAATCAAACCCGTACTCTTTTGCCGCAATGGCTGTGGCTTCTAAACGCTGATAAAAGCACTTTTTGCAACGTTCACTGCCCTCTGGCAGGTCTTCCATACCAGCTACCGCTTCATAAAATTTTTGTGGGTCGTAAACTTCATTGAACATTTCAATTTTTTCATCCCAAGGATAGGTTCTCACTCTCTCCTTTAGGAACTCTACCAGATATTTTCTACGCCTATTGTACTCTCTCACATCTGTGATATTGGGATTGTAAAATAGAACTTTCACATGGTAATCCTCTGCCACAACTTCTAGTGGGTATGTAGAACACGGGCCGCAGCACGCATGAAGAAGAAGCTTGGGCTTGTCGGGCTTTTGCTCCTTGTCCTGCTCTTGGTTTTGGTGTTGCTCTTGGTTTATATTTTCAGTTTTAGTTTGTTCTTTGTTCCAAAAACTCATCTTTTATTCTCCGACTCTTCCATCGTTGTAATGCTGTCTGCAAAGGGAAACATACATGTCGTTGCCGCCCACTACGATCTGCTCACCGGACTTAACAAATTTGCCATCTACCAGCCTGGCCACCATAGTGGCTTTATGCCCACACCAACAAATTGTCTTGATTTCTTCAATCTTATCTGCATAAACCAAACAGTAATACGAGCCTTCAAAAAGCTCATTTTTAAAGTCGTTTTTAAGTCCATAGCATAGCACTGGTACATCAAAACTATCGACAATCTCCACGATTTCTTCAATGTGGTGTTTTTTTAGGAACTGGCACTCATCTATGATGACACAGTCCACTTTTTTGATTTTATTCTCTGCCAAGAAAATGTCTAACACATTGGTCTCATCGTCTATAGACAATGCATCTCTACTGATGCCTATGCGAGAAGCTACCTTGCTCCTCCCAAATCTGTCATCTATTACAGACGTGAGTACCAAAACTTTCTTGCCTCTTTCTTCGTAGTTGTACGCTACTTTGATTACTTCTATTGATTTTCCAGCGTTCATAGTGCTGTATCTGTAGTATAATTGAGCCATAATGAATACTCCTATTGACCTTTAACTATATTTTTACACATAATTGTATTCTATCATTTTTGACTACAAAATAAAAGGTTTTTTTGTGCGGTCAGCCCCACTATATAGACTTTTTTTGCCGCCATCACGCAAAATATTGTATATATCACTGGCTATCAAATCGTATGTTAGCAAGATGTTTTTTCCTATGTTCTCCCCTGCCTCTTTGTTGATATTGGTATAAATAGGAATACGATTTAGCTCTTCTTTTTTCATCAAAGCAAGAAGCGCCCTGCCTTTTGGTGATACCGCTAGCACCCGCCCATAAAGGCATTTATTTTCGTCAGCCATAATCTCTCCCATGTGCTGTTTTGTCAGACCTAATAGAAGGTGCATAATCGTCCTTTGCACTCTGGTCAACGTATATCTTTTGGATAAGATGCCCTCTAGGAATTGTTTATAGTTCTCTGCTTTGATGATTGACTTTATGATTTTGTTTTCAAGCCCCTCCCCTACAGAAAAAATATCCTGAATCCCTTCTGCTGACATGGTTCTTACCCTATATTGCAACAGCCCAAAGAGCATGTCCACATTGACTAACTGCTCTTTTCCTATTTTTTCAATGGTCTTGTACGTCTCATCGGGTATGACCGATTTGACAGATTGTACATCGTATGTAGGCGAATCAATTAGTATTTTGCGAATGGCTGTAGCACTGGCCATATTTCCATAAAATTTCTCGTCACTATACCCTGCCATATGACGCTTTATAGCAACTGGTTCTATGCTGCTATAAAGCAATAGTAACTGTTTTATGTATTCTATCCCTAATATATTGTTGGGGGATTTTAACACTTCCTCTAGCCCCGCCAGCCCCTCTTGCTCTACCAATGCGGCACTTCTTGCCTTTGGATATGCTATGCCTTTATCTAAATGAGCTTTTAAGCTATTTTTAAAGTCTTCCGGCTCATTTATTAAAATTTTGGAAATTTTAGAAAGAATATCCACGTCATTGTGTTCGGCTCCAAAAGCCAAATGTGTGATACAACCTACTCTTTCTAGCAGGGTGATTGCACCTGCGGCAAAAAACTCTGCGCTATTACAGGCAAATGCTGTGGGCAGCTCCAATACCACATCGACACCATTCCTGACGGTAGCCTCTGCCCTAACCCATTTGTCATACAGTGCCATCTCTCCACGTTGCAAGAAGTTACCACTCATGACGGCAACCGCATACTCAGCCTGTGTCTTTGCTATGGCCTCCTTGAGATGATGCAAATGTCCATTGTGAAACGGGTTATATTCTGCTACGATTCCTACTACCCTAGGCTTCTCGTGTTTCATTTTCCCTCTTCCTTTGCCTTGCCTCATCAGCACGGCTTTTATTCATTCTTTGCTTTGCAAACAAAGCCTTTATCCAGTTTCCAATTTGATAGGTCATCTTTCCTACAATTGAAATCACGATGAATACTATCATCAATATTATAATCATTTCTGAGCTAAATAACAATTTATTAAAGAAAATTTGTACCGTGGTTAATGTCTCCGCCGTTACACTGGTTGGTACAGACAAAGCAAATACCGTTGATATGGATGGCATTCCTGCCAATTTGAAAATCACGGGTCCTAGGCTAAAGGCTACCATAGCCGAAAGGATGGCGTGGCATAGTTTTGCCCTGACATAAAACCCCATATTAATATCTGTTTTACCTACTAAGCTGGCTACCTGAAAGTGGGTAGATATACCGCCCCAGCTGATTATGGCTGTGCAGATGATACATTTCATCAACAGTGTAACGTCCCCTAATTCTGCCACACTGGCTGTGCCTACAGTGAATTCAAAGACGCCTTTAATGATACTTGTCGGAAGTGGTGAGGTGAATACACTTTGCAGCACAAATATATCCAAAAATTGTACAATGAGAGAAAATATTACAATATACCCACAGATGAGAACCAAGGTCTTTCCTGCACTGAATATGGACTCTGTGAGCATGGCTACCATGCTGAGTTTTTGTGGTTTTCTTATGGCAACGGATTTGACTTTGTCATTTTTTTTGTCATAAATCTCAACAGGTGGTAGTTCTGGTTTGGCATTTCGTCCGTGATGGCGGAATATCAGACCGTTCATGATGGCACCCAAATAGTGGGATATGGCGATTACCCATCCTGCCGCCACATTGCCCAGCAAACCTACCCCTACAGCCCCTAACATGAATAAGGGGCCTGATGTGCTGCAAAAGCTCATCATTCGATTGGCCTCGGCTCTTGTTATCTGGCATTTTTCCCTAAGATCCGCAATAATCCTGGCTCCCATTGGGTACCCAGATGTTATGGACATAATGAAAGCGAAGGCGGCTGTCCCTGGCACAGCGAAAAAATGTCTAACGGGCTTTTCAAAGAACCTTGCGATTTTTTGAGGTACACCCAGTTGCATCATAAAATTTGCACATATAAAAAACGGAAGTAACGCCGGCACCACTACCTCTAGCCATAAAGCAATACCGCTTTTAGCCGCTTGCAATGACAACTGCGGAAAGGCAATCATACCTAAACATGTTATGGCGGACAATGCAATAGCCAATGTCATATCTGCCCCTGTCAAACCCTTTTTTTTCATACTTTCACCCCCCCACCTCTAATGTATCGCTAATTCTTTGTCCACTATGCCAAAAATATGGTATTATATAAAGGATGTGTCTGAATAACAAGAACACAAGGGGAACACAAGGGAACACAAGGGGACGGTTCTCGTGTGTTTGTGAAGAATTAAAGAACTATAATGGAGGAAAACGTGGAAAGTTGCAATATTAAATTAACAGAGCTAACGGAAAACTGTGGTTGCTCTGCCAAGCTAGCACAAGGTTTGCTAGAAGGTATACTAGACAAATTCCCTATCCCAAATGATCCAAATCTACTGGTGGGCTTTCATACCAAGGACGATGCTTGTGTGTACAAATTAGACGAGAATACGGCTGTCATCCAAACTTTGGATTTTTTCACCCCAATCGTGGATGATCCCTATATGTACGGCCAAATCGCTGCAGCCAACTCTCTTAGCGACGTATTCGCCATGGGTGGCGATCCTAAGCTCGCGTTGAATATGCTATGCATTCCCCACAATATGGATAAAGAAGTGGTGGGCGCTATACTGCGAGGCGGATATGAAAAAACCATAGAAGCAGGTGCCATGCTGGTTGGAGGTCATACCATCGAAGACCCTATTCCAAAATACGGACTTTCCGTCACTGGATTCATGCACCCTGATAAAGTATTGCGCAATAGTTCTGCCAAGGCCGGTGATGTATTGATTCTCACAAAACCCCTAGGCACAGGTATCCTAACTACTGCCAAAAAACTAGGTCTCGTAGATGAAAAAGTATACAATGACATGTCTGCCTCTATGGCATTCCTCAACAAAACCGCCAAAGACATCATGATCAAATACCCTGTCAGTGCATGTACCGATATCACTGGCTTTGGGTTCCTTGGGCATCTGTATGAATTGGCTGAAGGCAGTGGTCTTACCGCCCATATTACAACAGATACGCTCCCTATTTTCCCAACGGTGCTAAATCATGCAAAAGAAGGTCATGTACCGGGTGTGGTTTACCGTAATCTAGGCACCTTTGACGAGAAAGTTTGCCAAAAAATAAAAGTAACAGACGCCTACAAACGCCTGTTATGCGATCCACAAACCTCAGGCGGCCTGCTTATATCAGTGCCCGAGGCACATGCCAATGCACTACTAAGTGAATTGAAAAGCTCTATTCCATGCGCCTTTACCGTTGGGTATCTGACTGAGAAAAAAGAGAAATACGTTGAGGTGATATAGCGGTACACAAGGGGACGGTTCTCGCGTGTTCGCACGGTGGCGCGAGGTGCACAGGGGGACGGTTCCTGCGTGCAAACGTTTACTATTTCCTTACTAGCCCTACACTAACTCCAGTCAATCTGCTAATTTGCCTAATTGACAAACCTTTCGTTCTTGCTATTTTTATATACCCTAGTTGATTTTGGATTTCATGCCTTTGAAAGTCCTCTATCGTTTTGCATTTGCTAATGCTGCTGATAATGTCCCACGCCCTTTGGTCTGATAGCTTTTCTGACTTTGCACTTTCGTCCAAATAGTTTTTTTCGTCTGACCCTTTGTGAAATTCAGTGAAATTGTCTTGTCCAATCAACTCCATTACTAGCTTCGTATCTGCGATATTAATGTCACTTTTTCCTATATATTCGCTATAGCTACTGTGCCCGTATGCAGTCAAATCTTTAGTAATATTCGCTTTGACTGGATTTTGGTGAATGTACCGTAATACCGTAGTCAGATATTCATCCGTTTCTACAGGTTCACTTTTGTATCGATCTTGAAATAAATGCCCTCCCCTACTGTATTTCCAGTTGTAATATTGGACATACCTGACCTCAATTCTCTTCATGATTTGACCTATGTCCTCTTCTTCTGCTTTTAGCAATAAGTGTACATGATTTGACATTAGGCAGTAACCATATAATTCAAATTTGCTTATTTCTTTTGCTTTGCCTAAGATTTCTTTGATTTTTCTATAGTCTTGTTCGTCGTTGAATATTACCTGCTTGTTAATCCCTCTAAACACAATATGGTAGATGCCACTCGCGCTTTTCTTTCGTATAATTCTCGCCATAAAATTACCCCTTCTATCATTTTCGTATAGAAAGGGTATCATATTACTTTATATTTGTCAACACGCAAGAACCGTCCCCTTGTGCTCAAACACGCAAGAACCGTCCCCTTGTGCTCACTAACTTATGCTTTCTAAGAATAAAAGTGCATCAGCAGCGTTATATCCAGCCTGTCCCCTTGCTTTTTTCTCATTGATAAAATCTGTAGAGAACTGAATCCAGTCTAGTTTGTCTTCTTCGCCATATTGTTCTCTCGCAGCGGTCCTGATTTGTTGCCACTGTTCATTAAAAGCTATAAGTTGTTCAATATTTTCTGTGTCTGCACTATGGGTTCTTTGATATAGCACCTGTGCGAATAATACTTCAAATTCATCTTCTGTGCAATCATTAGGGTCAATTTTTGTTTTGGTGAGTCCGTAATATTTTTCATAAACATCGATGTTTTTCGATGCCAACATGCCAATTAAATTCGATATGCTCTGATCAGTGCCTTCCGCAAATTCACCATTTAGTTTAGGCAAATAGATGACCTTTGACTCATAGGATTTATTAATATCATTTAGGTTCATTGGTGTATTCATGATCTCGTTCATAATTTTGCACTTTGCTAGATGACATGCTATTGCCTCTTGCTCGCTAAGCTCTGAAAACTCTTTGCCCCCTGTGAGGCTGTAGTCTATGGAAAGATTAATCTGTGAGTCTAGATGCGAGCTCTTTCCATCAGCTATCTCCCTGTCTTCACACCCAGCCCTCACCATTTCAGCATTCATTGCCATATAATCTCTAGGGGTTATGGTCCCATCTACAACGTATTTTTCTTTAATAGCCGCTTTCATCTCTGTTTTGCTCATGCCGGCATATCCGTTTATCTCTCTGAATATTTCCATCGAGCGCGCAACTTCTTGTTTGCCTATTATGTCTTCTGGACCATCAGAAAACACTCGGAATCTGCCGATTTCTCCCGATATTATTGCCCTGGACCGTATGGCTACCTCCATTTCAGCATCAGAGGTATGCGTCACATTGCTATTTATCGCAAAGTGATATGCGGGACCAAAATATTTTATAAATTCCTCATTTGCTTTCTTTACTTTTTCTAAAGGTTCCTCTATCTTGTCCATTTCTGATTCAATTTTACAAAATATCTGGTCAATCTGCTTTAATGAGTATGCGTTTGGTGCTCTCTTTTCACTTGGCTCTGGGGCCATGGCTGCAGACTCTGCCTTTTGTTTTGATCGTTTAAAAAAGTTCTCATCCAGTTCTAGCCTAATGATTCTTGTTGCATTGCTAACGCTAGATGGGCTTTCTAAAAGGTCGTTGCCTTCTAATACCTTTGGTTGCCATGCTGTAGACTGCTCTTCTTCACCTAAGCTACTTTGCATGAATTTTGAAAACTCCTGTTTTGGCATAACCCCTTGTGCATACACATGGTTTTTTAGTATTGCAACTGCTGATATTCCGCTTACATTCATTTTTGCCCTCCTCTTGCCATAACTATTGTGGCATTTATTTTTCGTAAAGCAAAAAATCATCTGCCTGCATTTTTTTGCACAAACAAATGATATACAATCAATGTGCCTGATTTTTCAATCGTTCAAAATCAGTGAATCTCCTAAAAGTCCAATTCAGTTCCACACATTATATCGCATACTATTTTGCTATTTATAAGTATATTGTACCATTATGACAGCACTAGCGCAAATGTTTTATTTAACACAAGGGGACGGTT
>JAVBKP010000002.1:0-25557 GCA_031553975.1 Anaerovoracaceae bacterium
GGATAAATTTCTTCTCTTTATAGGCAAACTGCTTGTCGAATTCTTCTGCTTCGCTGGCATTCACCTCAAAAATATCACTAGTACAAAACTTTCCAGATATTCCTTTCAATGCATTCTCAAAAATCTCTAAAGCAAGTAATGCAAATGGATATTGACCATCAGGGGCCGTAATGTTAAATTTCTTTGAACCTTTAAACCCGCTACTACAGTAATTCGCTGGGGAGCCATAAATTATAATAGCGCGATAGCCCATATCTGCGGCTATTTTTTTGGAATGCTCAATCAGTGCTTTACCGACACCCCGCCTTTGAAATTCTGGCAAAACCGAGATTGGCCCGAAAGTAATTGTTTCATGCCTTACGCCCGAATCCTCCAATATATAAGATTTGGTATACATAATATTTCCAACGATTTGACTGTTAATCTCAGCCACCAAGCTTAACTCCGGAATAAAATCTGAAGATGCTCGCATTTGATGAACCAAATAATGCTCATCACAACCTGGCACATGTAAGTTCCAAAAGGCCTCCCTTGTTAGCTCTTCAACAATTCTAAAATCACTCTCTTTTTCCATTCTAATAACAATGTTCATCTTGCCTCCAACAATAAATTTATTTTTCCGCATCAACCTGTATCATTGATAATATTATATCCCACCCTTCTCGGGTTTTCATTAAAATGTTTAATATAAGAATAGGGA
Organism: Anaerovoracaceae bacterium; assembly: GCA_031553975.1. GTDB lineage: Bacteria > Bacillota > Clostridia > Peptostreptococcales > Anaerovoracaceae > JAVBKP01. The sequence continues at coordinate 701 of JAVBKP010000002.1, forward strand.
TTGTGTAAAATTAGGATATAGTGTATAATATTGTCAGTTACGAAAACAGGGTGCGAAATTGGCAAATCCTCGAAAGGGGTGATGCCCTATGACAAATTTTGAAGTGTTTATAGCTACTATAGCTGGAATAACATTGATAATTAAGCTCATAAAAGTCTTTACAAAAAAGAGATAACCGCCCCTGCATGCAAGTAGTGAGCGGTTATTTCTTAACTATTTAGTTTTGGATTAGCCAAACACCCTGCGGTGTGACTACTGAGAGGATGTTTGCGCATCCTCTCTTTTAGTATATGCACATTATATGACATTTATCTGAACATGTCAAATTTCATTATTAAGAAAGAGCATCAGCATGTTGATTTAACACAGCGGGGACGGTTCTTGCGTGTTAATAGCAAGTATTGTTGCTTAAACTGCGGGTTTGAAAAGAGCGAATATCAAGGTACCAGTAAATATTGACCTTGCACAGTTTTCAGAGATTGTTAATCCAGCGGTTGACACTGAAAATAGAAAGATTCTGAGAAAAATAGTAATGGACTTTTGGAACGATATTGATACACAAACTTGGGATAACTTGAATACTTATTTTCTAGATAACGCCACTATAAATTGGAATAACACAAACGAACAATTTAATATTGAGGAATTTATAATAGCAAACAGAGAATATCCTGGCAGTTGGGTTATCAAAATAGAACGACTTGAAGTAATGAACAATTTGGTTATATCTGTTGTTAAAGTGCAATTGAAAGATGATAATACCTCATTCCACGCAACATCTTTTTTTGAATTTGAAAACGATAAAATCAAGATGCTTAATGAATATTGGGGAAGCGATGAAATTGCTCCTCAGTGGAGGTTAGAAAGGAAAATAGGAAAGGCCATTACATCCTAATATTGCCCCATCAGCCTGGGCTTTGATAATGACGATGCAGGGCATGAAGCAGCCAAGCAGATTTGTGCTTTCCCGCTTTACCATTTGTTGTCCCAATCTGTCCTAATTTGCCCCATCATTCGTGTAGACAGGTGGCTGTAAAATAAAGTATTATGTAATGAGAGCCGAAGAAAGTGGTGCTTGGTCTAGCTTGAAAGGAGGAGTACATATGCGCAAATCTAATCAGAAAGGATCTAGCGATGGAAACTTTATTTCTAGTCATGCAGACAACTGTCTGTATGATAGATCTGGGTATTCAGATTTACAAACTGCTGAAAAGCAAAAAGAAGTAAAGAAAAAACCACTCGATGTTTTCCCGACGGTGAGTGGTTTGATCTTTATCTAATTACTTAATTGAGGGCCAAGCATCATTCTCGGCTCTTTTATTTATTATATATCATTTGTCACAAAAGTGGCAACAAAAAAAACAATAAATTCAGACATCGAATTACATATTACGACAAATTTATAGATATATATCAATTATCGGTCTTTTGGCTGACCATCTATGATTCTTCATGCTGGCTATTAGAAGAATAGCGGGCGTATACGACGGCTTTCATTGTATCACCGAGCCTTTCCTTCAAGTTTCTTTTGCACAGATTTAATACTTTCTATATAATCCTTTTCAGCAGTTGAAATGTTGTCTTTAACTCGCTCTCTGTATTTTTCGCATTCAGCTGTAGCCTTTTCTAATGCTGCCTTATGGCTGACTGTTCCAGCATTTTGCAAAACTCCATTACCATATGATTTGGCAAAATTATCAAGCTCTAAGACCCAATCTTTCATATACATTGGTTTATGTTGTAGTGCTCTAAGCTCTGCTAACTCAAAAAAGGCTGTAACCATTCTGTTTAGCAGTGTGAGCTCTGTTTGGTTCAAATAGTTTTTAGCAATTTGAGTTTCACTTTTAGTAGGATGTTCGCCACTAAATACTGTCAATCCCATAAATGGAAGTTCTGCATTGGCACGATTAGCGATGACCTCTGGCGCAGTGTGTCCATGTGCAGCATAGTGAATTTTATTTTGCACAATTTTGAAGAAACGTTGAGATTCTTGGATTCTTGGGTCATAGTCAACACTTGTTGCATAAATATCAAGGACTTGGCGGTAAAATACTTTTTCACTAGAACGAATATCACGAATACGTTCTAATAGCTCTTTCCAATAGTTACCACCGCCAGCTTTTTTAAGAAGATCATCATTCATAGAAAAGCCTTTAATTAGATATTCTTTTAATATTTGATTTGCCCATATTCGGAATTGTGTACCACGTAAAGACTTTACACGATAGCCTACGGAAATGATAACGTCAAGACTGTAAAATGCAACAGGTCTGTCAGAATTTGGAATGTGCAAATTTTGCACATTCGTTTCCTTGTGGACCTCACCCTCAGAAAATACATTATTTATATGCTTGGTGATAACGCTTCTGTCACGCTGGAATAATTCGGCTATTTGCATTTGCGAGAGCCAAACATTTTCATTTTCCATATGAACATCTATTTTCGTCAACCCATCAAGAGTTTGATACATTATAATTTCGCTATTTTGATTCATGTTTAGCCACCTCAAGCATTTCAACTAACGTTTTTTCAACCGCTTTCCTTCTTTCGTGATGTCTGCCAACCTCTCATTGTCGTTTTCACAAGTACATAATACCACAAAAGGAACAGGTGTTCAATTCGTCAATTGCCATGATTTAAAAATTACATAGGCAGAAATGGCTTAGGACGCTTGATCTTAACACCGATTTCGGAGAAATACGACGACAGTTAGATAAGATAGTAGAACAGCATTTATTAATTTAATGCTATAAATCATTCAAAAACACAACAAATCCGAACCCATCCCCCACAGGGAATATACGACTGCACCCCCAAAAACAGGTTTTTCGGGGACCCCGCGAGTTCAGATTATCGTTGTTTGGTGCCGCTGGACGGTGCCACCCCACAAGGTGATACTATCTTTATGCTACTACCGTAGCGGTTTTGTAGCACATGTAGGGCCCCTCGGCTACGCACCCCACATGTCACCATCTCATATGCCGCGCTGCGGCTTGCCTGTCTGACATGCGGGTCCCCTCGGCTACGCCGTCCATCACGGTCCCGGTGACGCTTCGACCCAATTCAAAGAGCGCAATAAAAAAATACCCGAATCAGAGATTCGGATATTTTCTTATTGGTGCCGCTGGACGGGGTCGAACCGTCACGGTATTACTACCACTGGATTTTGAGTCCAGCGCGTCTGCCAATTCCACCACAGCGGCATGACACTTAATTAATATACCATATGATGTGGTTTTTGTAAAGAGGTATATGAATTGTTTCGGGGTATTAACTTTTTTATTAACTTTTTTAATGATTCTGCAAAAAACCTCTTGCCATACCAATTACTTTATTATATAATGACACACGCATGAAAATAGCAAGTAAAAAGTAAACGGAGGATTTTATTTATGTCTACAGGACAATTAATGCAGTTAGCACCATTATTACTAATCTTTATATTGATGTATTTTATGATGATTAGACCGCAGAGAAAAAAAGAAAAACAAGTGGCTTCTATGAGAAGCGCCCTAAAGGCTGGGGATGAGATTTTAACAATCGGTGGCATCTATGGAAAAGTTATGAAAGTAAAAGACGATAGATTGACAATCGAAGTAGGGGCAGGCAAAACAAAATTTGAGGTTGCCAAATGGGCTGTTCAAACAGTGATTAATGCTGCGCCAGAGTCTAAAAGAATCGAAGATAGAGCAGAAGAGAAGAATGAAGAAACACCAGTTGAAGAAGTTTCAACAGGGGATAGCAAAGAAAAAACAGAAGAGTAAGATTGGGTTCCTAACAACTGGGAGGTAAAGTATGACTTATGCACAGATGTTAGATGCGATGATTATTAAAAGCGAATTATCACTTAGGCAGATTGCTAAGAGATGTGCCGAATTTAATGTATCCATCACACCGTCTTACATATCACAACTAAAGAACGCCAAACTTCCACCTGCCTCTGAAGAGGTAACATTGGCATTAGCCCAAGTGTGTGGTGAGAAGAATACTTCATTCTTAATATTTCAAGGGTACTTGGAAAAAGCACCAAAGTTAATGCAAAACTATATTTTTTCAACAGCTGATCTGAGCAAAAAATTTATTGCATCTTTGGTAAAAGATCATCATGAAGTGCCAGAAGAATACCAAGATTATATTGATAGTCTTGATGTAATATCGTCATTGGAATTATCTGAGCAACATGTAAACGGGGAAGAAACGGCCTCTATTTCAGAGTTAGTAGATCAAATGAAACTGGCTACGGGAGGATTCACTAAAGATGATGCGGGAAAGGAATCTGTTAAGTTTTTCTTGACAGATACTTCTATGGCACCACTTATTCCCGTCAACTCATTCTTATACATCATGCCTACTAGGCGAGATTGGCTCAAAAACCGTGATGTTATAGCCTTTTATCCACCAGCGTCAAAGACATTGGTAATCAGGAGGTTTTTTGAGGAGCGGGGTAGGATTTTACTTCTGCCAGAAGATAGAAACTTTCCAATCTTTACATATGACAGCATTGACGAGCTTAACTACTTTGGTAAAGCCATGTCCTATAGATGTGACTTATAATTCTATTAAATACTAAGAGCCCTATTAGGTGTGGCTTTGCCGCACATCTAGGGCTCTATTTAATGGGGTCCCTGGCGGCGATTTGGCTCTGCCGAGCCGTTGCTGGGGAATTAAGCCACACCACATTGGATGGAGTATATGAAAATAGGACGGAATAAATCCGTCCTATTTTGTGGTTCTGCCAAGACCTATTGCTGCATAGCAGTGACTAAGGTCATAATCAATTCAGCAGCTTCGCCTCTTGTTAGTTTTGCAGCAGAGGTTGTATCTGCAAAGGTCACGGTAATGTCATTGCTTTCAGCGTACTTGTTAAGTATTGTGATTGCATCTTTTCTTGTGATACTATCTGCCTGACCAAATTTTCCGTTGCCATAACCTGAAATAATTTTATTTTCATTTGACCACTTGATATAACCAGTGGACCAACCGTCCGCTTTTACATCAGTAAAGGCAGTGGTGACGTTATGGTTTACCGTAACACCACTTACTTTTCCAAGAACAGTGACAAACATAGCCCTTGTAAGGGAGGTGTCTGGTGAAAACTTGTTTTCTGCTACGCCAGACATGAGACCCTTTTGCTTTACAAACTCAATGGCTGTTGCGTTCTTGTGTGTGGCTGGTACATCACTAAAGTCTACTGTTGCACCTGATGGAGCAACCTTAGCAAAGCTTGCCGTCAAGGTTTCGATTTTAAAGACAGTAGAAGCAGGGGCTGTTGTAGCAATATTGTTTTGGTCTTGCCCGATTTGAGGAGGTTGGCCTCTCATTTCCATGGCACCACCTGTAGGCATCTGAGGAGGCTTGCCTCCATTTATTGCTTGCCCACTTGGCATTTCAGGACGAGGGCCGTTAAAGTTCATGCCGCCACCAGTAGAGGTACCTTGGTATTGCATTTTAGACGTACCTGAGTACACTGTGTATTCAGAACCTACTTTTAGATCAGGAGAACTAAATACGATCATTTGGTACGGATTTTTAGCGGTGTAATTTATAAGCTCTTTTCCTGTGCTTGTAGTAATTTTTATGTTAGAATTTGCCTTTTGTTTTGATGCATAACTCATTGACATAGAGGCCTGAGAGGATGAAGTATCGATTTTATCTAGCATCATGCCTAGTGCCAAAACAGTTCCGCCATTGATTTTAATTCCTTGGTCTGCGTCAATACCGCTGTCCATACTGCGGCCACTTGTCATAGCTGTAATATTTCCACCATTTATGATGAGAGAACCGTTTGAATCGATGCCATCACCTTCAGCGCCTAGACCTGCATTGACATTCAGGGTGCCTCCGTTGATTGTAGTCACGCTTACACCATCTTCATTTGTATTGATTCCATCATTTTGAGCGGTGATATTGATATGTCCGCTATTGATTGTTAAATGCATTTCTGTGTCGAGACCCTCATTTTCAGCCGCTATATTTAGCGTCCCATTGCCTTTTGTCTCCCCACTCACCACCATGGTTTTCTTGCTGTAGACAGCACCATCGTATTTGTGAAGTTTTTTTGTAGTTCCTTCTGCATAGATTCGGGCCACATAAGAGCCGTTCATATTGTTTGTTGAATCATCTGCGATGATAATATTAGCGCCGGCTATAGTAGTGCTTGAAGATTCCCATACGTTGTAGAAAATAATAGCAGGGGCTACGCTACAAGTGATATCTGCATTGTCTAAAATCAAAGTGACAACAGCACTGGGGTCTTTAGCAGCATCACTGCCAAGGTCTACAGCAATCTGTCCAGCAGACAGTTTTCCAGTGATTCGATATGTACCAGCTTTTGTGATTGTCAGCACCGTATGCTTTGCCGCATCAGTGGCTGTGTGTGCATCGGCGGCAGTTCCTTCCCCATAGGCACTTGTCTGCCCGTCTTTATAATAGACGATGTTGGCACCAGTGTACACATCTGCATTTGTGCTTTGGCTTATGACACTACCATCTACTAAAATTTGGCTATCTGATAGCGTAATTTCATGAGTTACGGCATTTGCCGCAAATGAAGTGGAAAATAGGCTAAATACCATGGTTCCCACCAGTAATAACGATAAGATTGATTTTTTCATTGTATTGGATCCCCTTTCAGCTGGATTATCACTAGCATACCATCACAATGTGAATTCTAAGTGAACAGTAACTGAAAACTATCTGTAGTAGTTTTTTACCCATTGGGCAATGGCCTCTTTTTTGTTTTCAGAAAAGTCCTTATATACTTCTTGTTTCAGCCATGCAAGGTTTTTCGCTCTTAAATAATTGCGCATTTCATCTTCCGCAGCTGACATGACCGTCTTGATCAAACAAGGGCAGGTAGGAGGCTCTTTGGCATAATCTTCTTTAGATAGGATATTGTTTTGCCGAATCTCAGCACATTGAAACAAATAAGATGAACCCTCTACAGCCTCGATAATATCCCAAAAAGATATTTGGTCAGCACTTCTAGAAAGCTCATAGCCGCCATTTACGCCAGAAACAGACCTGACAACTCCATTTTTTCTAAGCCTTGTAAAAATCTTAGAAAGATAGGTTTCAGATACACCATGCAGTGCAGACAACTCTTTTATGCCTACCACTTTGCCATGAGGCACTTCTATAATATAAAACAATGAATGCAAAGCATATTCAACACCAACGCTATATTGCAAAAAATCACCACCAATTCTTGAAATCATTATTTACTTTTAGTAATCCGCTATAAGGGATAACCAATATCTACGTTATCATATCTTAGCATTTTCAAAGAGATTTTACAATATATTTCTAATTGTGATGCAAAAATCACTTGACAATGTTGGTAGGCAATGATAACATCTATTACGGATAACATTTATCTATAATAGATGTAAAATAAAAAACAGGAGGAATTTATATGTTAAACGAACTATTTCATGAAATTTTAAACCACGAGGGTGTGGTGTCCATCGTATCATGGGCAAACGGTGATGCGCACGTAGTCAACACTTGGAACAGCTATTTGAACGTAAAAGATAATGACAAACTTTTAATACCAGCCTTTGGGATGAGAAAAACAGAAGAAAATGTCAATGCCAATGAAAACGTAAAACTTACACTTGGTAGCAAAGAAGTGCAAGGCAAAATGGCAATGGGCACAGGCGTTTTAGTAGAAGGCACAGCAAAATTCATCACATCTGGTGCAGATGTTGATATGATGAAAGAAAAGTTCACTTGGGCCAATAGGGTACTTGAAGTAACAGTGACATCTGTTAAACAAACGATATAATTCCCCACAAGGCGGGCCTTGCGGGGGCCCCAGAAAGCGGAGTCCCTAAGATGTGCGGCAAAGCCACACCTCATTAGGGATATTAAGTAAAATAGTTCGCAGTGAATGCGAACTATTTTTTGAATCCATAAAAAGAGGACGGATTTATTCCGTCCTCTTTTCATATAATCCATCCAATGAGGTACGGCTCTGCCGCACATCTTGGATGCTCCAAATTAAGGGGCCCCTGCAAGACTTGTCTTGTGGGGTTTAGGTACGGCTCTGCCGCACATCTTGGATGCTCCAAATTAAGGGGCCCCCGCAAGACTTGTCTTGTGGGGATAAGACCTGTCTTGCGGGGCTTATATAGCTATATCAATATGTTGGATGCTTCCAGCACCGCCACTATCTTTTAAGAAGAAACTGGTTGCTTGTACTTTGCCTTGTGGGTTATATGTTCCACCACCGTCCCTCATTAGGAACTCTGTTTTTGTGGCACCTAGGAATATCGCCCCTATGTCTAAGTCTTTCAGTGACATCATTTGATCTTTGCCATCAGCATCCTTGCTCCAAACACGTAGACTTGAATAAATATCATCATTTTCATCTATCCACATATTGTCATCTTTGTCGTAGGCAGCAAGTTCACCGAACCCTGAGCCAGAGCTTGGACCAAATAGTTCGCTACCATCGTTGATGACACCGTCCCCGTTTTTATCTAAAGCCAAGAATCCACTTCCCTCGCCAGCAAATGACATCTTGTCCTTCTTGCCGTCAAAGTCTAAATCAAATTCGTATTTGGTGGAAGTCAGGGAGGCAGCGTTACCACCGTAGTTGATAACCAAAGGATCCATCAACCTGACAGTGCCGCTTTCTGCCTTGCTACTAGTATACTCGCTACTCATGTTTAGCTGTATATCGATGGCAATTTCTTTGCCATCAGCGGTTTTCACGGTGCCTTGTGATGCATAAGACATTGTTTGCGATTCACTCGTGCTAGAAATTCGTTTGTAATTTAGCTCAATTACCCTAGACTCTTGACCTGGAACGGCCTGAGAATTATGGGGATTGGCGCCTTCACTAATGTCTTGAGCTCGGTTTTTAAGACCTTCCTTTTCAGCACCAAGCTGCCTCAACTGTTGCACTCTTTCGTTAATCCCCTTGAGACTAAATCCATGATTTTGCCCATCTAGATAAAAAAGAATTCTCTCTAGAATCTGAAGTTTCAATTCTGCCTCTGTTGTAGGAAAAGGCTTATCCTTGCTGTTAGCAGCTTTAGAGGTGCTAGCGGCATTAGAAGCCTGTTGCATTTCTTGCAACTTTTTCTTTCCAGCATCTGAGATGTTAGCCACATCTTCTTTTTTGGCTTGTCCTGGAGGGAGATCCCCTGGTTTTTTGTCAAGGCCTGGTGGCACTTTTTTTCCACCAACGGCATCGGGCTCAGGTAGCCCATTGTTGCCGCCAGCAGGTAAGGCACTGTCACCTTGGGAATAATATGACAGAGCCAAGGTTGTAGACGAGAATTTGCTATGTTGCAACAACATGCCCGTCTGCTGGTTTGTGCCATTGTTTTGATTGTAAAGCGTGGCACTTGAAGTCTCAGAGCGATATTCACTAATTGCTGCCGAGCTTACTGCATAAGAGTTGATTTTCATTTTTGTACCTCCGTGTACATAAATTCTACATCCCTGTAGTGCGAGTAGTATCGGTCGAAAAAGAAAATATTTTATATGTGTTTTATACGTCCCGATGTCTTATTTTTTTTTTAACGATTCACAGCAATCATGCCACCTATACTGCCACATGCCAAACAAAGAAGATATTTAAGACTACCTCCAAGAGAAAAGGCCATAGTATGAAAGAAAATTGAGTAGATTAGGAAGAGGATACCAAGGAGAATAATGGCATAAATCAGGCCATAAAAAAATCCTCGCTTTTTAAAATGATAGCCTCCAAACATGCCTGCTAGCAGCGAGGCAACACATAAAGAACCCATACCTAAAAAAAGACTAGCACCTTCAGGCAAGGGGGTTAACCATAAAAGAAGACTAGCAATGGTCAGTAGGATAAGGTATAGGAAAGCACTGTAAATAGTTGATTTTAGTATGGAAGTGCACATGGCTCCAAGGCCACTTTTAATATTCATAAAATCACACCTTTCTGTTTTTAACATTTATTGTTAAAAATCTATGTGTTATTTCTTGACAATAGAACACATTTTGGTATAAAATACTAAAGGTTGAGAGGTTACATAAAACGTAACTCGCGTGAATCATCATTAGAAAGGTAACAGAAGACATGAAAAACATTAAAATAATCGCAAAGCCTACACTAAAGAAAACAGGAAATAATGAAGGATGTGGGGAGTGCCAAACTTCTTGCCAATCAGCTTGCAAAACTTCTTGCACAGTAGCAAACCAAGAGTGCGAAAATATTAAAAGAAGATAATTATAAACTGAGAAGCGAAGTGGGGCTTTGGGTTATTTCATCAGAAATATCCAATGCCCTGTTTAAATTTTAAGATTGGAAGATATATGATACATAAATATCGATTTAAAGACAATTATATTTTATTAGATGTGAATAGTGGGGCCATTCATCAAATCAATGAATTGGTGTATGATCTTTTAGATATATTTTCAGGCAAGGACAAAATAAAAGCTGGACTTGAAGGGACTTTAGAGGCTCCAAAGGACCTCTATGACAAATATAGCCAAGAAGACATAAAAGAAGGATTAGGGGATTTAGACTATCTAGTACAAGAAGGGTATCTTTTCACAGAACCCACCTTTAGCAAAGAGCAGTTTGAGGCTCATGGTGAGAGGGTAGTAAAGGCAATATGTCTTCACGTAGCCCATGATTGCAACATGAATTGCAGATACTGCTTTGGTGACCAAGGGGCCTTTGAGGGCATACGTTCGCTCATGTCATTTGATACAGGCAAATGCGCCATAGATTATCTTTTGGCAGGTTCGGGTAACAGGCACAACCTAGAGGTAGACTTTTTCGGTGGAGAGCCGCTGATGAACTTTGAAGTGGTCAAGCAGCTAGTAGCCTATGGCAGAGAAAAGGAAAAAGAATATAACAAGCACATTCGGTTTACCATAACAACCAATGGAATCTTGCTAGATGAAGAAAAGACGGCATTTATCAATCAGCATATGGATAATGTGATTTTGAGCATAGATGGAAGACAAAGTGTCAACGATAAGATGAGGCGTACTTGGAATGACAAAGGTACCCATGATATTATTTTAGACAATTATCTAAAATTTGTGAAAACCAGAGGTGAACAGCTGTATTATGTGCGCGGCACATTCACAAGAGAAAATTTAGACTTTGGAGAAGATGTAAAATATTTACTGAACAAAGGCTTTAAAAATGTGTCAGTAGAACCTGTGGTAGTTAGCGATGATATGGAATTTGCCATCAGAAAAGAAGATTTATCAGAAATACTGGCTGAGTATGACAGGTTGACGGATTACTATATTCAGTGTGCCAAGGCAGGGAAAAAGTTTGACTTTTTTCATTTCAACATCGACTTAGAACAAGGTCCTTGCGTGGTAAAACGGGTATCTGGCTGTGGTGCAGGCTCTGAGTATATGGCAGTATCGCCAGAGGGGGACTTATACCCATGCCACCAATTTGTTGGCAATCCAAAATTCTTATTGGGAAATCTTCACGATTTGGACAATATAAAGAAAACAAAAGAGCTAGGAGAAGCAAATATATTCACAAAAGAAAAGTGCATAGATTGCTGGGCTAAGTTTTATTGTAGCGGAGGTTGTCATGCTAACGCATACAACACAAATGGCAGCATGATGATGCCATATGAGCTTGGTTGTGAGATGGAGAAAAAACGTGTAGAGTGTGCCATCGGTGCAGAAATACAGTTAGGAGAGTAGAAGAAGATGAAAAGATTATTGGCATTTATTACGGTGCTAGTGATTCTCGTAGGTACTTATGTAAGTGTTGCGGGATTTGAGGCTGGCGGGGTGAACATCAAACCAATTAAAGATTCCTTAAAGCTAGGACTAGATTTAAAGGGCGGCGTATATGTAGTGCTAGAAGCACAAACCGACCTAAAAGGTGCAGAGCTAAAAGCGATTATGCAACAGACCCAAGAGGTCATTGAGCGTCGTGTTAACGCTATGGGACTGTCGGAGCCAGTGGTTACCATAGAAGGTGAAGACCGTATTCGTGTAGAACTACCTGGGGCAGAAAATGCAGAAGAGGCGGCCAATGCCATTGGACGTACAGCCCAGCTACAATTTGCCTTGCCAGATGGGACTGTGATTCTCTCAGGCAATCAGGTGAAGAATGCGTCAATTACATCCGACACCCAACATGGCGGATTTGCAGTATCATTAGAGTTTAACAGCGAAGGCAGCAAAGCGTTTTATGAGGCGACACAAAAGCAATCAGCCATGCCTAGGACAATGTACACATCAGAGCATTTTGGAGATGTTTTGTCCAACGCCATCGTTATTGTCCTTGATGGACAAGTCATCTCATCACCTGGGGTAGATGAGCCTATCGCCGGTGGTAATGCCATCATCACAGGAAGTTTCACTGATAAAGAAGCAGGAGAGCTTGCTGCGCTAATCCGTGGAGGAGCACTACCTGTAGCACTAGAAGAGGTGCAAGCTTCTTTGATTGGACCCACTCTAGGAATGAATGCATTCCATGGTAGTGTATTGGCAGGTACTATCGGTATTATATTAATCATGGTATTCATGGTGGTCATGTACAGAGTCATGGGATTTGCGGCCAACGTAGCTGTGGTACTATATGTGCTGATTGTACTATGGGTAACAATAGGACTAGGTGCTGTTCTAACACTGCCAGGTATTGCAGGAATCATACTATCTGTTGGTATGGCTGTAGACTCTAACGTAATCATATTCTCTCGGATACAAGAAGAAATTGTTGTCAACGGCAAGAGCGTGCGTGTAGGTGTACATGCAGGATTTAACAGAGCCTTTGGCACAATTATAGATACACATATTACGACGATTATCACTGGATTGCTGTTATACGAGTTAGGAAGCGGACCAGTACAGGGCTTTGCGGCTACATTGCTAATTGGTATTGTGGCGAGTTTATTTACTGCCGTAGCAGTAACCCAAGTGTTTGTAGGATTGTTTGCTGAGAGCAACATGCTTACCATCAAGCCAAAAGTATTCCATGGACCTATGTTTAGGCCTAAGAAAAATTTGCAAATCATAAAGCACAGAAAGACATTTTATATTGTTTCCATTATCCTCATTGTAGCAGGTCTTGGAATAGGATTGGTTCGCGGATACAACCTAGGTATGGACTTCACAGGTGGTAGCAGAATCACATTTGATATGGGCAAACAAGTGGCTGTAGAAGAGTTTCAAAAGGTACTAAAAGACCATGAGATCGAAGCAGATGTAATTTACTCTGGTGAGGATAACCAGCAAATATCCTTGAAAACCCAAAAGGCATTGCAAAGTGCTGATAGAGATGCATTATATGATGACATTTTTGCCAAGTTCGGCATTAATGATAGTAATATCTTAGAGAGTGAGGTATTCGGACCATCCATAGGAGAAGCACTTCAAAAGGATGCAATGCGATGTACAATTATTGCAGCCTTGGGTATTTTGATCTATATTGGATTTAGATTTGAGTGGCGATTTGGACTGGCGGCTATTATTGCCACCTTCCATGACGTACTGCTCATGTTCGCTGTATATGGCGTGTTGCACTTACCAATCAATGCACCGTTTATTGCTTCCATGTTGATTATCTTTGGTTACTCGGTCAGTGACACGGTGGTAATCTTTGATAGAATAAGAGAAAATCTAAAAATCAATGGCAAGATGAAAACAGATGAGTTGATTGACCTAAGCGTAACCCAGACCGTGGTCAGATCCCTAGCCACTAGCGCCACAACAATCTTAGCAGTAACAACACTATACGTGCTAGGTGCGCCTGCCATAAGGGAGTTCACATTGCCACTCATAGTAGGTATTGCAGCAGGGGCGGCATCCTCTATATTCATAGCCAGTCCTATTTGGTACGAATTAGTACAACTAACCGGAAGAAAAAAATACAGAGGCAAATAACCTAAGGAGGATATTACCATGGATTTCAAATCGAAGATTAGAGACATTAAAGACTTTCCTAAAGAGGGTATTTTATTTAGGGATATAAGCCCACTGCTACAAGATGGTGAAGCTTTTGGACAAATGATTGATGCCATTCAAGAAAAATTGAAAGATTTTGAATTTGACTACATTATGGGACCAGAGGCAAGAGGCTTTATCGTAGGTGTACCACTGGCCTATGCCATGAAAAAAGGGTTTATACCTGTGCGCAAACCGGGTAAACTACCTTACAAGACAGTGAGATGTGCCTATGAATTAGAGTATGGCACGGATGCATTAGAAGTACATGCGGATGCCATCAAGAAAGGCGATAGGATAGTGTTAGTAGATGATTTGCTGGCTACAGGTGGCACCATTGGATCTGCTGCTAAGCTAGTAGAAGAGCTAGAGGGCGAAGTGGTGGCTATTGTCAACATGATAGAGTTAGTTGACCTAAAGGGAAGAGAAAATTTAAAAGGCTATAACGTGATTTCATTATTACAATATTAAACAATTAAGCACATGAAGGTGTAGTATGCAAACGTTTCTTGAAGAAATAAAACAGATGATGCCAGGGGCCAACATGGATATAATCCAAAGAGCGTACCTAAAGGCCGAAGAAATGCATCATGGACAAAAAAGAAAATCTGGTGAAGATTATATTATCCACCCTATTGCTGTCAGTGTCATACTGGCAGAACTAGGGCTAGATGATACTGCCGTTGCAGCTGCACTCCTTCATGATGTGGTGGAAGATACAGACTACTCTTTAGCCATGCTAAAAGCCGATTTTGGGGCAGAAGTGGCCTCTTTGGTAGATGGAGTCACAAAACTGGACTCCCTTGTCTATGAGAACAAAGAAGAACGTCAAGCGGAAAATCTTCGCAAGATGTTTTTGGCTATGTCAAAGGACATTAGAGTCCTTCTGATCAAATTAGCCGATAGACTTCACAATATGCGTACGCTAGAGTTCCAATCCGAAGAAAAAACAATAGAAATAAGCAAAGAAACCCTAGAGATTTACGCGCCTTTGGCCAATCGTCTGGGGATTTTTAAAATCAAATTTGAACTTGAAAATCTTTCCCTAAAGTATCTTGACAAAGAAGCTTATATGTACCTTAGCGATCAAATTGAGACTGAATTGGTTGACAGAAAAAACAACCTAGATAGTACAGTGATCAAACTTCGTGCTAGCTTAGATGCCTTAGGGATTAAATATGATATATCTGCCAGAGCAAAACATTATTATAGCATATACAAAAAAATGAAATTCCAAGATAAAAATGTGGAAGAGATTTTTGATATTATAGGAATCCGTATAGTGGTAGAGACTGTGGCTGACTGCTATGCAGTACTAGGCATCGTTCACACCATGTGGACGCCACTGCCAAATAGGTTCAAAGACTATATTGCAGTACCAAAAGCAAACAACTACAAATCTTTGCACACCACGCTTTTGGAGAAAAACGGGCAACCTTTTGAAATCCAAATCCGTACCTATGACATGCATAGAGTGGCAGAATACGGTATAGCCGCCCACTGGAAATATAAAGAAGGCATAGAAAAGCACTCTGAAGAAGAAAAAATGTCTTGGCTAAGGCAGACTTTAGAGTGGGATAAAGACATGAACGATCCTAAGGAGTTCGTAGAAGCTCTAAAAATGGATCTTTTTGCCAGTCAGGTTTTTGTACTATCACCTAAAGGAGATATTGTAGATCTGCCTGCTGGCGCTACACCACTTGACTTTGCCTTTAAGATTCACTCCCAAGTAGGGATTAAATTCACTGGTGCGAAAGTAGACGGCAAAATGGTGCCCATTGATTATGTGCTAAAAAATGGCAACATGGTAGAAGTTATCACGTCCAATAACAGCAAGGGTCCTAGTATAGACTGGCTGAAAGTGGCCAAGAGCAATCATACCAAAACCAAAATAAAACAGTGGCTGAAAAAGGAAAATAGAGGCGAGACAGCAGAGCGAGGAAAAGACACGTTAGAAAGATACATCCGTAGAAAAGGATATGATGTTTCAGCTATCATGACAGTTGCTAGGCTGAATAAAATCAGTAAACTCCTAGGATTTCCAGCCCTAGAAGAGATGTACTCAGCCATTGGATATAGCGGATTGCAAGTAAACAAAGCCTTCGTGGCTCTATTGGATCAATACAATCTAGAAAAGCAAGAAGAAGTCAAAAAGGCAGAAAAGGGACAAGAAGATACCCTAGAAATAGCCCGCAAAAAAAGCGCAAAAAAAACCGCCAATGGGGTGGTGGTAAGAGGCGTAGACAACCTGCTTATACGGTTTTCCAAATGCTGTACACCAGTGCCAGGGGATCCTATTGTAGGATTTGTAACAAAAGGCCGTGGAATCTCAGTTCACAGAGCAGATTGTACCAATGTCATCTCCACGCCAGAAGAAGAAAAAGTTCGTTTTTTAGAGGTAGAGTGGGATATAGACAAACAAAGCAAATCCTATGATCTTGAAATCGTTATCATGGCTGAGAATAGAAAAGGAATCGTAGCAGAAATATCCAAGGCCCTAGACGAACTAGATATTGATATTTCAGGCATCAATGCCAAAAGCGGTAAGGATGGCGCAGGTAGAATCGACCTGATGTTAGCGGTGAATAACATAGAGCAGATAGAAAAAGCCCTGAACAAACTCAGAGGTGTTCGTGGTGTGAGGGAGGTATATCGTGCCCACAATTAAAGCTTTTCACGCAGGACCACTAGATACCAACAACCCGTTTGTGCAAAGGCAAAATTCATGATAAAGAATGTTTTTTTTGAAGACGAAAAATTTAGGTATGATGTAGAGAACTTAGTCAAAATTTTTTTAGGAAATGCTACACCAGAAGAGCCGATTCACTTAGTGGGCAATGACAAGCTACAGGTGAAGAGGGCTCTTTATGACATTTTACAACAAAGGACGGGATATAAGCCCCCATGGGGAATCCTAACAGGGGTAAGACCAGGCAAAATACTAGACCAGATCTACAGCGACGGCATGAAACAAGGCAAAACACCTAGCGAAATTCAGGAAGTAGCAAAGAAGATATTAAAAGAAGAACACCGGATCACTGAGGATAAAATCAACCTGCTTTTTGACATACATAAGAACCAAGATAGATACTTTGATAGCCAAAGGCAGTATTTTGAAAAATTGGAATCAAAAGGGTTTTTTGAGCGCCACAACCCAATCAGCCTATACATAGGCATTCCCTTTTGTCCCACACGTTGTGCCTATTGCTCCTTTCCTGCCAATAAGAGAGAAGACAAGGATGTTAGAGCCTATTTAGATGCACTGAAACAAGAAATCCAGACCATAGGCAACGTGGTAACAGGGCGAAAACTGCCAATTGAGACAGTGTATATGGGAGGAGGCACCCCTACATCTCTGACAGCAGAGGAGTTAGATGAACTTCTTGATTGTTTGCGGATGAATTTTAGTGTGGACATGGCCTTTGAGTTCACTGTGGAGGCGGGTAGGCCAGATACTATCACAGTAGAGAAACTAGCGGTGATGAAAAACCACGGTGTGGGCAGGATTAGCATCAATCCTCAGACTATGAAACAAGCCACATTAGATGCCATTGGAAGAAGACATAGTACAGAGGAGATGAAACAAGCAGTAGCCATTGCCAAAGAATCAGGAATTCCAGTGATCAACATGGATATGATAGCAGGATTGCCCAATGAGACAGTAGAAGATTTTGCTGATTCCCTGAGACAAATCATAGATTTTGAACCTAACAACATCACAGTGCATACATTGGCTATTAAAAAATCCTCTACATTCAAAGACCAAGGCATGGAAACATCGGCAGATATTGTGGAAAAAATGGTCAACATATCCCAAGAAGAGTTAAAAAAGGCTGGATTTGGGGCATACTATCTATACAGACAAAAATATATGTCGGGAAACCTTGAAAATGTAGGATATGCAACCATTGGCACTGAGAACGGTTACAATATAAAAATCATGGAAGAAAAGCAGACAATCATAGCACTAGGTGCAGGCGGCATCAGTAAGTTCTATTATCCAGAAGAAGATAGATTGGAAAGAGTAGCCAATGTATCTAATTTTCAGGTATATATGGACCGCATTGATGAAATGATAGGACGAAAGCTGGACTTTTTTGAAAAATACTAACTTTCTCCTTTAAAAGGTTCCAAAAAAATGGTAAAATAATCTGATATAGTTTTTAACAAAGGAACGGAAAATCAAGAAAAAGGAGTGAGAAAATGGCCATAACAAAACTTAACGGGACAAAAGACATACTTCCAGAAGAGATACACAGATGGACTTATGTGGAAAGTATGTTCAGAGAAGTTTGCGATACATACGGATTCAAAGAGATTAGAACCCCTGTGTTTGAAAGCACAGAGCTTTTCAAACGTGGTGTTGGTGAGACCACGGACATCGTGAACAAAGAGATGTATACATTTGAAGACAATGGCGGGCGTAGTCTGACATTAAAGCCAGAAGGCACAGCACCAGTTGTGAGAGCCTTGATAGAGAACAAAATATACGCCAATGGGCAGATCAATAAAATGTTTTATATCACCCCGTGTTTTAGAAGTGAAAGACCACAAGCAGGAAGACAAAGGCAATTTCACCAGTTTGGTGTGGAGACATTTGGTTCAGATAGTCCTGTAGCAGATGCAGAAGTTATCGCTGTGGCCATGACACTCTTTGACAAACTAGGCGTTGGGGAGTTAGAACTGAGAATCAACAGCATCGGTTGCCCAGAATGCAGAGGCAAGTATAGAGAAATATTACAAGATTTCCTAAGACCAAAGCTAGATGGACTTTGTGAGACTTGCAAGAGCAGGTTTGACAAGAACCCTATGAGAATACTAGATTGCAAATCACCAGAGTGCCAAAAGCAAGTGGTGGGTGCACCACAGATGTTAGACTATATCTGTGATGATTGTAAGACTGATTTTGAAGAGCTAAAAGTAGCCCTTACGGCCATGAAAGTTCCATTCATAGTGGATGCAAGCATTGTAAGAGGACTGGACTATTACACCAAAACTGCCTTTGAGATTATCACCAACAAAATCGGGGCCCAAGGCACTGTGTGTGGTGGGGGCAGATATAACGGTCTCATAAAACAACTGGATGGACCAGATCAACCCGGGGTTGGCTTTGGTATGGGCATTGAAAGACTGCTGATTGTCATGAAAGAGTTTGGCGTGCAAGTGCCACAGGATGACACCATTGACGCATTTGTGGCGGTCATGGGAGATAAAGCCAAAATAAAGGCTTTAGAGCTAATACAAGACATGAGAAGGGCAGGACTAAAAGTGCAGATGGATCTGGCCATGAGAAAACTAGGCAAACAGTTTGAACTGGCAGATAGACTTGGCGCTAGGAACACCCTTGTACTAGGTGATGATGAACTGGAAAAAGATGCTGTAATTGTGAAAAATATGGAGACAAAAGAGCAGGTGGAAGTGCCTGTTTCAAATATACTAAATTACTTGAAGGAGAGCAGATAAGATGAGTAACATACTAAAGAGAACTCATATGTGCGGAGAGCTTAGGCGTGAGGACATTGGAAAAGAAGTTTGCCTAAACGGTTGGGTACAAAAGAGCAGAGACAAAGGCGGATTGGTTTTCTGTGACCTGAGAGATAG
Organism: Anaerovoracaceae bacterium; assembly: GCA_031553975.1. Taxonomy (GTDB): domain Bacteria; phylum Bacillota; class Clostridia; order Peptostreptococcales; family Anaerovoracaceae; genus JAVBKP01. The sequence goes on from JAVBKP010000002.1 coordinate 20,222, forward strand.
AACAGGAATCGTGCAAGCCATCTTTGAAAAAGGTGTTTCCTCTGACGCGGCTTTAGAAAAAGCCACAACGCTACGTAGTGAATTCGTGGTAGGGATCAAAGGCACTGTCAAGGAGCGTGAGGCAAAGAACAAGGACATGGCCACAGGGGACATTGAGATATTTGTCACAGACCTAGTGATTTACTCCGAAGCAGACACACCACCGATTTACATCAAGGATGATGACAATGTGGATGAAAATCTACGTCTAAAATATAGATACCTTGACCTGAGAAAGCTGAAAATGCAGCAAAATCTCATGTTTAGACACAAACTAGCCCAGGCCACACGCCAGTATTTTGATCAAAATGGATTCGTGGAGATTGAAACACCAATTCTAGTGAACCCTACCCCAGAAGGGGCTAGAGACTACATGGTGCCTAGCCGTGTGAACCCAGGAAAATTCTTTGCACTGCCCCAATCACCACAGCAGTTCAAGCAGATGCTGATGTTATCTGGGTTTGACAGGTATATGCAAATCGCAAGATGTTTTAGGGATGAAGACCTTCGTGCTGACAGGCAGCCAGAGTTTACCCAAATTGACTTAGAAATGTCATTTGTTGATGTAGATGATGTGATTGAAATGTTAGAAGGCTATGTGAAGCATGTCTTCGGCGGCGTGATGAACCACCAAGTGAGCCTACCACTGCAAAGGATAACTTATGATGAAGCCATGACACGCTATGGCAGCGACAAACCAGATACACGTTTTGGGTTTGAGCTAAAACATTTGAACCATGTAGTGAAAGGCTGTGAATTCAGCGTATTTGCCAGTGCCATTGAGGCTGGTGGAGATGTTCGAGGCATCAACATTAACGGTTGTGCAGAAAAATTCGGACGTAAGGACTTGGACAAGTTCCAAGATGCCATTAAAGCCTATAGGGCCAAGGGCCTAGCGTGGATCAAAGTGACAGAGACAGAAGTCACATCGCCTATTGCTAAATTTTTTAGCGAAGAGAAGATGAAAGAAATATTGACAGTCTTTGATGCCAAACCAGGAGACTTGATTTTGATGGTGGCAGACAAACCAGACGTGGTATTTGATGCACTTGGATTCCTACGAAGAGACATTGCTGGCAAACTAGGTATGTTAGATAACAAACAATACAACTTGCTATGGGTAACAGACTTCCCGCTATATGAGTATAGCGAAGAAGACGATAGATACTACGCCAAGCATCACCCGTTCACATCACCAAGGATGGAAGATATTCCATTGATGGATACCAACCCTATTGCTGTTAAGGCGAAGGCCTATGACCTTGTGCTCAACGGTTTTGAATTGGGCGGCGGCAGTATCAGAATACACGACAAAGACTTGCAGAGGAAAATGTTCAAAACACTTGGACTGTCAGAAGAAGAAATTGAAGAAAAATTTGGCTTTATGATCAATGCCTTTAGATATGGCACACCGCCACACGGAGGGCTAGCATTAGGACTTGACAGACTAGCCATGTTGCTTTGTGGGGCAGAGAATATTAGAGAGGTAATCGCATTTCCTAAAAATCAAGCGGCTACTTGCCTACTCACAGGAGCGCCAGGACCTGCTACTGATGCACAGATGAACGAATTATATATCAAATCAATAGCATCAAAAGAATAATGGGAAGTGGAGGGAGGAATCAGATGCCCAGCAAAATAGGAATATTAGGCGGGACCTTTGATCCCATCCATACAGGCCATTTGATACTGGCCGAATATATCAAAACAGAGATTGGTCTTGACAAGGTGATTTTCATACCATCTAAGATGCCACCCCACAAGCTAGGTGCAGATATTTTATCTGAGGAACACCGCCTGCATATGGTCAGATTGGCCGTAGCGGGCAACCCGGATTTTCAGGTCTCAGACGTAGAAATAAAGCGGGAAGGACCATCCTATACCATTCATACTTTAACGCGGCTACAAGAAGAATATGGGGCTGGCGCAAATATGTATTTCATCATGGGCGCTGATTCAGCCTTTGCCATTGAGACTTGGTATGAAGCCAATGCACTTTTATCAAACTTTAACTTCATTGTTGGTAGCAGACCTGGGTATAGAGAAGAGGCATTGATTGACAAAGTGGAAGAATTACAATCAAAGTACATGGGGCATGTGACGCGGGTGGCTATACCAAAGACTGACATTGCGGCCACAGACATAAGAAGGCTCGCAAAAGAAGGTAAGAGTATTCGGTATTTAGTTTGTGATGCGGTGAGAGGCTATATTGAGGAACATGGGATTTACAAATAAACAAAATTGCTCCGATGAGGAGTTGTTAGATATTATCAAAAAACAGTTAAGCAACAAGAGGTGGAAACATACGGTAAATGTGGTAAAAGCTGCAAAATCCCTTGCGCTAACATGGCATGTAGATGAGGCAAAAGCTGAGTTTTCGGCCTATTGCCACGACTATGCCAAAGAGTTCTCAGATGAGGAAAGCGCTGGTTTTATCAGAAAGTATCACTTACCAGAGAAATTCTTTGACTACATGGAAATAGCCCATGGACCAGTGGCAGCCGCCATACTAGAAAATGTATACGGTGTTGCCGATGAGGATATTCTAAATGCAGTGAGATACCACACCACAGGCAGAGCCAACATGTCGCTACTAGAAAAGATTGTCAACTTGGCAGATTTAATCGAAGAGGGACGAGACTATGTAGGCGTGGATGAAATTAGGCAACTGGCCTACAAAGACCTAGATGCAGCCTGCATTCTAGCCTTTGAGGGGGTACTTGGTTTCGTGAAGCGTAGTGGACGCACACCAGATGTAGATATGCTATACGCACTTGATTACTTACAGAAAAATAAAGAAAGGAACATATATGAACAATAAACAAATTGCAGACGCTATCGTAACTATTATGGACGAGAAGAAGGGGATAGATATTGTAAATCTAGATCTTTCCACAAAGTCCGGATTTTGCGATTACTTCATCATCGTATCAGGAGGATCTGAAAGACAGGTCAAAGCATTATCAGAAGACATAGAGGACAAAATGGCAGAGCTAGGCGTACCTTGCAAGAACTTAGAGGGGAAGAACTCTGGATGGATTTTGCTAGACTATGGTGATATTATCATCAGCGTATTTACTGTTAGTGAACGTGAAAAATACAACTTGGAAGCCATTTGGGCGGAAGGGTCCCACTTGAATAGAGATCAAGAGGTGTAATATGGCGGTAAGCAAAAATTATGACTTTAAAGCCATTGAATCAAAATGGCAAAAATATTGGGAGGACAATAGAGTCTTCAATGTGACAGAAGATACATCAAAGAAAAAATATTATGTATTAGAGATGTTCCCATACCCATCTGGAAAACTCCATATGGGACATGTGCGCAACTACTCTATTGGCGATGTGACAGCTAGATTTCTTAAAATGCACGATTACAACGTGCTTCACCCAATGGGGTGGGATTCTTTTGGCCTTCCGGCAGAAAATGCTGCTATTAAGCACGGCATACACCCAGATATTTGGACCACAGAGAATATTGCAGAGATGAGAACACAGCTCAAAACGTTAGGCATGAGTTACGATTGGGATAGAGAAGTAGCTACCTGCAAACCAGATTATTACAAGTGGATGCAGTGGATTTTCATACAGTTTGCCGAGAAAGGTCTTGCCTACAAAAAGCAAAACCCTGTTAATTGGTGTCCATCATGTGCGACTGTACTTGCCAATGAGCAAGTGGTAGATGGTAGTTGTGATCGTTGTCATAGTGCGGTGGGCAAAAGAGATTTGTCCCAATGGTACCTAAAGATTACCGACTACGCAGATAGACTGTTAACAGATATAGACAAGCTAGATGGCTGGCCTGAAAAAGTGAAGTTGATGCAGAAAAACTGGATAGGCAAAAGTATCGGGGCAGAAGTAGATTTTAAAATTGACGGGTTTGACAAGAATCTTACTGTTTTTACAACCAGACCTGATACACTATATGGTGTTACATACATGGTATTGGCACCGGAGCATCCTTATGTCAGAGAACTTACATTGGGAGAGGGAACGCCGCAAGAGATAGAAGTCGGGGCATTCTTAAACAAACTTCAACACATGACAGAGATAGAAAGACAAGCCACCACCCTTGAAAAAGAAGGGGTTTTCTTAGGCAGATACGCCATCAACCCACTAAATGGAGCGAAGGTACCTATATACATTGCCAACTATGTACTGATGGACTATGGCACCGGGGCTATTATGGCAGTGCCGGCTCATGACCAGAGAGACTTTGACTTCGCAACCAAATATGGCATTGATATGATCACTGTTATAGATGATGAAGACAAGATGATTAACTCTGACAAATTCAATGGATTGGGTAGCAAAGAAGCCATTGAAAAAATTGTAGACTACCTAGAAGAGCAGAAAATTGGTAAAAAGTCTATTAACTTTAGACTCCGTGACTGGCTCATCTCCAGGCAAAGGTATTGGGGTTGCCCCATACCTATGATTCACTGCGAGACGTGTGGATGGGTGCCAGAAAAGCAAGAAAACCTTCCTGTGGTATTGCCTACAGATGTAGAGTTCTCAGGCAAAGGCGAATCACCACTGACTACCAGCAAAACATTTAAGCAGGCAACATGTCCTAAGTGTGGAGGCCCAGGGGAACGTGAGATGGATACCATGGATACATTCCTAGATTCATCTTGGTATTTCTTGCGCTATACTGACGCTAAGAATGACAGCGAAATATTTGACAAAGAAAAAGCAAAGTATTGGATGGAAGTAGACCAGTACATCGGGGGCGTGGAACATGCCATTCTACATCTGCTTTATGCTAGATTTTTCAACAAATTCCTATATGACATTGGCTATTCACCAGTGGATGAACCAATCAAAAATCTTTTAACACAAGGTATGGTTTGTAAAGACGGCGGCAAGATGTCTAAGTCAGTAGGGAATGTAGTCAGCCCAGAGCATATCATCAGCAAATATGGAGTGGACACAGCTAGATTGTTCATACTATTTGCGGCACCACCAGAGAAAGACCTAGAATGGTCAGAGACTGGCGTGGAGGGAAGTTACAAATTTCTTAACCGTGTATGGCGCCTTGTAGAAGAATTAGATACCAAGCTAAAAGATGGTAGATTACAATTAAATAGCGAATCAACAATGGACGATGCAGGTAAGAAAATGCTATTCGTGCTAAACAACTCTGTGAAAAAAGTAACAGAGGACATTAGGGATCGATTCAACTTCAACACAGCCATTAGTGCTATTATGGAAATGGTCAACGAAATGTATTTATATAAGGAGACACCAAAGGCAAGTGGCACAATTTTGAAAGACGCAACGGAAAAACTTGTATT
>JAVBKP010000007.1:0-9015 GCA_031553975.1 Anaerovoracaceae bacterium
TCTACACCCGCAGGGCAATCCATACAATAGCCACAGGCCGTGCAAGGAATAGGTGCGGCAGCTCTATAGGCAGCAACTGATTCTGCAACAACGTCATACTCTTTTTCTGAAAGAGGCCTAAAGTCTGTCATTGTGTGAATATTGTCCACAACATGATCCATACTGCTCATGCCGCTCAGTACCGTCAAAACATTAGGAAGTGAAGCTACATAGCGGATTGCCCACGATGCTATACTAGCATTAGGATCTGCTTGCTTGAAAATCTCTACCGATTTTTCACATAGTGAAATCAAAGCACCACCGCGTATTGGCTCCATCACCACCACTGGTAGCCCTTTTTCAGTCAAAATTTCATATTGACGTTTTGCGTTTTGAAGTTCCCAGTCCATATAGTTTAACTGTATTTGGGCAAAGTCAAACTCATGCTTACTCGTATAGGTCTCTAGTAGCGCAGGGTCATCATGGAATGAAAAGCCTAGATGGCGAATTTTGCCCTCTTTCTGCTTTTCTTTCAAATGCTCATAAACACGAAACTTCTCCATGACTGGAAACGTTGTGGCATTGATAAAGTGAAGCAAATAATAATCAAAATAATCCACTTTGCACTTTTTAAGCTGCTCCTCAAAAATTCGCTCCACATCTTCCTCACTTTTTAGGGCAAATGGAGGCATTTTTGTGGCTAGAAAATAGCTCTCACGAGGATATTTTGATAGTGCTTCACCAATAAAGCTTTCAGACATGCCACCATGATATGGATACGCAGTATCAAAGTAATTGATGCCATGCGCAATGGCGTAGTCCACCATTTCCTGCGCTTTTTCCCTGTCAATATTTTGTGGTTGTCCGTCAACCGTCGGCAGGCGCATACAGCCGAAGCCTAGCAATGAAACAGATTCATCTGTGTTTTTGTAATTACGTTTTTCCAAAATAATCACTCCTTTTCCTTTTTTAGTGAAATTCCAAGCATTCTGCTATAATCCTTTTGTGCTTCTAGTTCATTCTCTACTATAAATGTGAAGAAAGTAATATCTGACGAATTTTTTTCTCTTTGCCCAGCTACAAGAGCTGCCATGTATTCATTTCTTAGAATAGGTGGAATAGATATTAAACAATACCCCTTATTTATTAGAATTAAATTCATCAAAAGCCTTGCAGTACGGCCGTTCCCGTCTATGAATGGGTGAATGTACGCCAAGTGTTTGTGCGCAAATGCGGCAAGAGACACAGGGTGAAGTTCATTTTGTTTTTTATTAATCTGATTTACAAATTCTTTCATGCGCGTAGGAACTTCATCTGACGTTGGCGGTATATAATCTGTTCCCGTTATATACACTTGTTCTTGCCTGTACTGTCCAGCCTCTTCATCATCTAACCCATTATAAAAAAGAAAATGAAGCCTTTTTATAACTTCTTCTGTGACATTTAGACGCTCAGCTCGTGCAATTGATAACATAAAATCATATGCCTTAGCATGTCCCGTGGCCTCATATGTGTCCTTGATAGGCTTTCCGCCTACCGTGATTCCATCTTCCAGTAAAACTTTTGTTTCTGTAATTGTTAACGAATTTCCTTCCAGCGCATTGCTTGTATATGTCATTCCTATTTTGAAATATTGGTCAAGCTGTTTTAACTCTGTTGGTGTTAAAGGCCTGCGATTATCTATTTTGCTCTTGTTAAAATCAATTTCTTCTAATAAGCTGTTAAGCTCCATCTTTGCACCTCACCTATTGGTTATAAAAGCCTCTTTATACTATTATACCATAAGTGCAAATCGTTAATACGATTTGCTTCATATCGGTACAGTAAACGCATCTTGGCGTTTATTATACCACACTTGACACTCTACTTTCCTAACACTAGCTTAAAATTCAAAATACATAGCATCCATATAAAGGGTATTAAAGTCTTTATCATTGGCTAAGTTGATTTCGGTAGCAATGCTTCGTATTCTTTCTATGGCTTCCCCGCCATCTGGGTTTTGGCCTTCGCTGAGGCTGTATTTTATGGCACCATTAAGGCTGCCATTGCCTATGCTCTTGATCTTCCCAGCAAAATTCTCAGGAAATAGTCCCATGCCAATGGCTTTATCCACATTGATCTTATGTCCAAATCCTCCCGCTAGGTATATGGTTTCTAGCGCCTCTGCTTTGATTCCGTACCTAATGAGCAGTGTCTCTACCCCTGCTCTAATGGCCGCCTTAGCCATTTGCAATTCTCTTATGTCCTTTTGGGTGATGAGAATATTCTTGTGGTTGTTGTCCTTTGCTAAAAAGTACCCGTTTTGAAAATATTCATCTGCTAACCTTCCGGTTTCGTCTATTAGCCCAAGCTGTAGCAGTTCATATAGGATTTCTATTAACCCTGTGCCGCAGATGCCTATTGGTGGCATTTTATTTCCAATGGTGCCTACCTTCATATTGTTGTTTTCAACCGTAGCGCTACAAATCGCCCCTTGGACGCTTGGCATGCCACAAGTGATATTACCGCCCTCAAATGCTGGTCCTGCTGCTGTAGACGTAGTTATGAGCCTGTCTTGGTTTCCAATAGCCATCTCTCCATTGGTACCTAGGTCTATGAGCATGATATTATCTTTGCTAGACAATATATCACAGTCCAGCAATCCAGAAAGTATATCTCCCCCCACAAAGGCAGAAAATCCTGGCAATATCGCTGTCACTGTGTTGTCAAGTCCACGGATTGACAACACATTTTTATCTATTAATGCAAAAAATTTGATTTTGATAAGTTCATTCTTATAAGGTGTGAACGGATATATTCCCATACCTTGGCAGTCATATCCCATGAGTAGATGAACCATGGTGGTATTTCCTGCTATGATTATTTTGCCTATGGTATTATCACACCCTGTCATATGGGCTTTAATGCCCTTGGCTAGGTCATCTTTTATGACCTCTTGTAACTCTGCCCTCTTTCCGTCCACTGAGGCCTGGATTCGGCTGATTACATCAGCACCAAAACGCCGCTGACCATTGACAGTGGAATAGCTTTTCACCACTTGCCCGCTCTTTTCCTCCACCAATGCAAAGGCAAGTGTAGTTGTACCAATGTCTATGGCTATATGACATACGCCCTCTGCTGCTCTATGAGAAATATTTTCACTGCCTAAAATCTCCATCGTACCAACGCTGTCATTTGGCACTATGTGACGCATTTTACAATTCACCTGATCACATTCCGCGCAGTTATGATCCACTTTGAACTTGGCGGCTCCTGGTTCTAGTAAGAACACTTGGCAGAGGGATTTCACTGGGTTTAGCATGTAGGAATCGGTTATGCCCATACCTAATTCTTTGCCTGCCTCCGTTGTGTCAAAGGCTAACTTTTGCACTTTCATGTCCATTTGGCCAGGTGCTTCTAACCTCTTGGTGATTCCTAGTTTTCGTTCTTTGCATAGAGCTATCACCTCTGGATTGATCAACTCCGAGGCTTGGAACAAATATTCATCTGCCATGGCATTGACCAACAGGCCTCCCATGTAGTTGCCCCTAGCAAACAGCTCTGTAGACCAGTCGCTGATTTCTTTTCCCAATGTGGTGATTTTGAAAAGCACTGGCGTCTCGGGCTTTATGGTGTCTGTAGCCAACTCATGAGAAATCGTGCCAAATGCTATGACTGCATTGGCACTAATCTTTTTATATGCTTCTTTGATAAGGCCTTCGTATTCATCCTCAACCTCTTCGTAGATAGGGGAATTGTGATGGCAATCAATCATCTTAAAGATTACATCTTTGCGGAACTGGGCCTTAATATCAGTGAATTTCATTTTTTATCCTTTAGCCAATAATTTATAATCGCTGACATACTGTCCGAATGGCACTCCGATTTGTTTCCTGCAAATGCCATCACCAGGCTCACATTAGGCGTCCTATGGATTTTATCGCCTTTCATACAGCCCATTACTCTCTCATACGAATTCCTGGCGTCCTCCTTGTTACTATCTAATACTTGTATTATAGGCGAAGGCATTGTTTCGGTCAATCTAAAAGAACATACCTAAAAGAACATACAAACAAAAAGAGGGTATTACCCCTCTTTAGTATCGGAAAAAATATTGATTATATAAATTGTGTTGTAAATTTAGAGCCTATCCTGACTTGCAATTGCACTGCTTAGTTATAAGTCTATCGTACCGTTAGCAACATTTATAGTCGGAACTATTTTTACCATTTCAATCCCTCTATCCCAAGCAACAACAAGAATTATCTCTTTGTTTATATCCTCTTTGATTTGTTCTATTGTAATATCCGATGGATTTAGTATTCTCGTATCTATTCTAATTTTTTCTGCTTGTGGATTTATATTTAACGCAATCCCTTGGCTATCTAGCAAATCTGTAAAACGGCACTCTCGCCCCCAAAACTTTTTCATTAGTTTTTCAGATACCTCTGCTTGGATGCTTATGCTTTGTGATGTGATCTCTTTAAGTGGTTCTACAACAATTGTTATATCCTCTATCGTGCTTATACTTTCCGTTTCACTTAACTGAATTGTATATTCGTACTTAAATAATTCACTTTCTTCTGATTTTATTATACGCCCTGATTCATACAGTTCATCTGGTTTTATTATATGCCCCGATTCATGCAATCCATCTAAGTATAAATAATAGTATGTATTTCCAATTTTGCCTTTTTCCTTTGGAATTTTAATTGATATTGTGCCATTTGTTTTTTCATATGTAGATGTATAAATAGTTTTTTCTTTTTCTATCCGGTCTTCCAAAATGACCGTAATCAAAAAAATTAAAAAAAATGTTGTTATCAGTACAAAGGTTAACCACACTATCGTCGATATTCGATTGCTTTTTTTTAGCATCATGAACATAACTCCTCTCATGGGATTAATAAATTAATTATGTTTCATTTAGTCATAAAAGTACAAGGTGTATTTTAAATAAATTTGTCGTATTGAATTTATCGTACTTTAACACCCAAAAGCCCCTGTCAGCTCCTCTTCATAAAGCACTTCTAATTCGTGCAAAGCCCTTGTAAGTGCCACATAGAGCAACTTCATATCTAACACATTTCCCGGGACATATTGTATGCTAGAGGCGTCCGCCACTATGACCGCGTCGAACTCTAATCCTTTGGCTAGGTGACTTGTGATGACGCACATACCACCCTCATATTCGTGGTCTGATGATGTGATGGATTTGATTTCTAGGCCTTTTGCGCGAAGATTTTTCTCCATTTGCTCTGCCCCTTTTGGCTCTTTGCAAATCACGGCTATGGTCTTATGCCCAGCCTCTTTAAACCCTGCTATTTTGTCAATCACTAGCTCTATTTGGTCTTGATCGTTGAAGAATTCTGTGAAGCTGACATCTTTGCCGTGACGTATGACAGCCTCTGCCTCATTCAGCCCTAGGTGCCTATTAATACGGTTGGCCACCTGCATGATTTCAATGGTAGTACGATAACTTTTGACCAGCTCCATCACTTGGCAATGCCCTGCAAACACGTCTTCTGCCACGCCTTTCCAGTTCTCTATACCCCTATGTCCATAGATGGATTGGGCTAAATCACCAAAGATGCTAAAGCTGGCATCTTGTAGTATCTGTCTGATTACATAAAAATGAAATTTTCCCAAATCCTGGGCTTCATCTATAACTACATGTTTAAGCTCGCCTAAGTCCCCTTTGCCAGTCAGTTTGTATTTTATATACATCAAGGCTGCCAAATCTTCAAAATCATATTTTTTCAATTTTGGCTGTCCTAAAAATTCATTGTATAGGGTTGTAGCCTTTACGTTTGCCTTAGAAAAGTGTTTTCTGAGTTCTTTTAGGAATCCTTGCCCGTAGGTGTTTTCCAGCTGGTTGGAAAGCAAGAGACAAGCTTTTTCTATCCGTGTAGCCACGTCTTTGTATATGTTTCTGTCTAGCTCTTGGTAGATTTTTTTTATGGTTGCGTGCTTAATTAGAACCGTCCCCAATGAAGATTTTGTCCCAAATGAAATAACGAAATCCTCTGAGGGGATTAAATTTGTATAAAAGTTTTCCAAAAAAGCATCTATTTCTGCTTTGTAGTCCATGGTGGTTTTGTGGCGGTGCCAGGTCATATCCTCCCCAGACATGGCCATAAGCAAATTTTTTTCCACGGGATTCACTTGAAAATTCTCATCTACAAATGTTTTTGCTAGGTTTTCAAAGGTGGACTGCACTACGTTGTTCACGTCCAGGTCTGGCAGTACCCCTGAAATATAACTGATGAAGAATGTATTTGGCCCTATGACAAGGTATTGTTCTGGTTTGATCTTGTCAATGTGATTGTATACAAGAAAGGCTACCCTGTGGAGAGCTACTGTGGTCTTTCCACTTCCTGCCACCCCTTGCACAATAAGGTTTTGCCCAAATCTCTCCCTGATGATCAGATTCTGCTCTTGCTGGATAGATGCTACTATATTCTTCAAACGATTTTCTGCATTGACACCTAAATAGGGCTTTAGTATCTCATCATTGGATACTGTATCCACATCTTGGTAGCTATTCAAAATCCCACTTTCTATATCGTACTGGCGTTTGGTGAGCATCTGCCCGCAGATCTCACCATCTGGCGCCCTGTAGGTCGCCGCGCCTAAATTGCTGTCATAATACAAAGCAGCAATAGGCGCACGCCAGTCCACAGTTACCAAGGTATCGTCCGTGTCAAAGACACCGACCTTGCCAATATAGCAAATCTCTGCCAAATCGCTCCCATCTCCCCTAAAGTCGATACGAGCAAAGTAAGGCTTTTGGGCTGTTTTTTCCATCAGTTCTAACTTGCGGCTATACAGCACAGAAAAAGCCGCGAACAAGTCTAAGTTGTCGCGGTATGTGCTAGGTAAAAATTCAATTCTAAACTTCAATTCTTCAATATTCTCTTGGAATTTGACTAGCACCTCTGCTAGTTTTTGTTTTTCTAATTCTAATACTTCACTCATGATTTATCACTTTATCTTATACACCCTAAATCCCGTATCCACTTGATCTACAGCAGATCCGTAGTCACGTCTCATACATTCCTCTGCCCTTCGGATACGCTCTTTGCCAATCTCACAAATATTCTTATAGCCAGCCTTATAGGCATCACCTTTATGATTACACTCTTCTGGGATTTGTATCATAATAAATTTCCGATCGCCGCCATCCTCTGCATTGACCTCCATCACAGCATGGGCTGTAGAGGAAGAACCTCCAAAAAAATCCATGACAACGGCACTTGGGTTGTTGTACGTAACCGCTTGGATTAAAAGCTTCACCAGTCCCACTGGCTTTGGTGTCTCAAATACATTGGCGCCAAACAATTCAAATATTTGGGCACTTCCATCTTCATTGGTCTCACACTCATAATGTGTAAGTGACAAAATATTCTTCATAGCCTTTCGTTCTCCACCACTCTTCACATGGTTTGGGCGAAAAGGCACTTGGTGTATCTGTATTTTCTCCCCGTCGGCAATAATCTGGTCTAGTTTTTGCTGAGAGTATCGCCACTCTCCCTCTAGCTGCATCTCCGTCTGGTTGATGTAATTTTTCACTACAACTCGATTTAACAGTTTTGTATGGATGTTGCCCTCTGACATGTCTTGTGCCTTGATAATCTGGCTCTCAAAGCCAAACTGGACGCTCCTAGGAGGAAACACTAGCACCTTCCGTGGGTTGCCTGCATTGTTTAATGGATACTTCTTTCCTATGGTTGTTTTCTCAATGGAAAACATATCTGTACACTCTGCCTTCTTGGCGTAGCATAATATATAATCAAACAACTTTCCTACATTCCTATGCAAAAAAGATGGTTTTTTCTTCTTTTCCCAAATGAACTCACAAACGAAATTCTCTTCTCCAAAGATTTCATTCATCATCATTCTCGTATGAGCATTTTCCCTGTCATCAAGGGTAATAAAAATCACGCCATCATCAGCTAGCAGTTCATGTGCTAGTACCAGTCTAGGGTACATCATAGAACACCACTGTGAGTGATTGTAGCTGTCAGCGTACACGAAGTGATTGGATCCAGTGTTGTAGGGCGGGTCAATGAACATCATGCTAACCTGTCCTGTGTGGGTCTTTCTCAGATGCTTTAAAGCATCGATGTTGTCCCCTTCTATATATAGGTTCTGTGTATCGTCCCAGTATTTGCTCTCAGCAAAACAAGGCCGCAGTTTTCCTGCGGCCTTTGATTTTACTTCAGCCTTGGCGGCTTTTTTGCCTATCCATGAAAATTCAAACTTTTCGGCTGTGTTTGCCATTACTTTACTTGCTCTTTTCCAGCCTCAAATGCTTTAATGTTTAGCTCTTCAAAGCCTTTTTTCACGTTGTTTTTGATTACATTGTGCCAATCTACATCTGTGATTCCCATTGCTTTAACAAGAGCACCAAGAAGTACAATGTTCATAGCTTTGCTATTCCCAAGTCCTTCAGCGATTTCTGCTGCCTTGAATACAGCTATATCGATTTTAGAAGATAACTCTTCTATGATTCCCTCTGGGTATGTAGCCGCACCCATTAGTATTGGAACAGATGGAATCTCATAATCATTGATAACCATCTTGCCACCTTTTTTCAGATATTCAATCCAACGCAAGGCTTCCATTTTTTCAAAAGCTACGATTACATCCGCTTCTGCTATTCCGCAGATAGGACCATATACTTTTTTGCCATATCGAATCTGAGTGCTTACGTTACCGCCTCTTTGAGACATCCCGTGAATTTCAGACATTTTTACATCATAACCAGCTTCTGCTAGTCCTACTGACAAGATTTTACTTGCCAAAATAGTTCCTTGTCCGCCTACGCCAACAAGTACTATATTTTTTACATCAGACATTCCTTACATCCTCCTTACTACTTCACAAGATCAATGGCATTGAACGGACAAACTTGCTGACATACAGAGCAGCCAGTACATGCAACTTTATCAATAGCTACTTTGCTCTCTCCGCTGTGTATCGCTGGACATCCAGTTTTCACACAAGCTTTACAATTCTTACAGTTGTCATTCACTACCATATGCTTAGGACTAA
>JAVBKP010000020.1:0-9196 GCA_031553975.1 Anaerovoracaceae bacterium
ACGCTAGGTTTTTCGTAGTGTTCTCTCTTTCTAAGCTCAGACATAACTCCGTCTCTTGCGCAAGATCTCTTAAATCTTTTAAGAGCGCTTTCTAGAGTTTCTCCATCTCTTACGACTACTTGTGCCATTGTCATTCCCCCCCTTCCAATCGTCAATTTTATAAAACTGACTAGCGGTATATTGTCTATAACAAACAGTATTATACTATGCCCAGTTGGCTTTTTCAAGAAAAATTTTTATCGTTTCAATTATAGTTTTAATTGTGGTATACTTTCTAATATGTAATGCATCATTTAAATTCCAATAAATGGTAATTGTTATGTAATAGGAGGCACACAATGACAAAATCTAAAGTTTATTTCACTAATATGCGTGTAGATGTAGGCTCTAGCCTACTAGTCAAACTACAAGACCTCATGAAGGCAGCTGGCATTGATCAAATTAACTTTGACAAGCAATTTGCTGCTATCAAAATTCACTTTGGTGAGCCTGGCAATCTTGCTTACCTAAGACCAAACTATTCTAAAGTTGTAGTAGATATGGTCAAATCTCTTGGTGGAAAGCCATTTTTAACGGATTGCAACACCCTGTATGTAGGCGGTCGCAAAAATGCGCTAGATCATTTAGACTCTGCCTATCTCAATGGGTTTTCTCCATTTTCTACTGGTTGCCATGTCATTATCGCAGATGGTCTAAAAGGCACTGACGAAACATTGGTACCACTACCAGATGGAAAGCACGTCAAAGAAGCGAAAATCGGCCGTGCCATCATGGATGCTGATATATTCATATCTTTAAACCACGTAAAAGGCCATGAGTCTGCCGGTTTTGGTGGCGCATTGAAAAACATCGGCATGGGCTGCGGCTCTCGTGCTGGTAAAATGGAAATGCACAATGCAGGTAAACCTAATGTATCTGATAGCCAATGTATTGGTTGTAGCAAATGCACAAAGCAATGTGCTCACGAGGCAATCTCTGTCAACGCTAAAAAAGCCAAGATTAACCATGATAACTGTGTTGGTTGCGGTAGATGTATTGGTGTATGCCCAGTGGACGCCATCTACACCAACTGGGACGAGTCAAATAGCATACTATGCGAAAAAATTGCAGAATACAGTGCCGCAGTGCTTAGAGACCGACCACATTTTCACATCAACTGGGTTATAGATGTATCTCCATACTGTGACTGCCACTCAGAAAACGACGCCCCTATTGTAGGTGATATCGGCATGTTCGCCTCTTTTGATCCTGTAGCTCTTGATGTTGCTTGCGTGGAAGCCATTAACAAACAGCACCCACTACCAGGCAGCCTGCTAGACGATGTACTCAAGTCAGGCACTGATCACCACGATCACTTCACTACAGTATCACCAAATACACAGTGGCGATCTGTAATAGACCATTCCATCACAATGGGCATTGGAACAGATCAATATGAGATAATCGAAGTATAAGTTAAAATACTATTAAATGCACCATCATAGATTAGATAATTTCTAACTATAGTGGTGCATTTTTGTTTGCTCTTATGATTTTTATCTTTTATTTATTGTTACGTCCCCACTGACTGAATGGGTTTTGAATATTGGTCCACCATTTTTGTACTGTTTGTTTGACATATTGAATTGACTTTCCAAATCACCGCTAACAGAATCAAAATCTACCATAAATCCGTCATTTTCTGGAATAGTTATATCCACTTCCCCTGATACACTGTCACTGCTAAAGGATGTTAGCATTATATCTGATTGGATGCCGATGTCACCACTTACAGAGTTTACCTTTGCACCTAAAATGTATCCACTCAGTTCAATTTCACCTGACGCCGTGTCTAGCTTCATATCTTTGATCGTTACGTTGTTTCCATCAATATTTCCACTGACAGTATCTATACTAAGAAAGTTCGTTTTAATTCCACTTGCCAAAACATCTGATGAGGCGGCATCAATGTTAATATTTTCACTATCTATGCCCCCAATGTTGATTTCATCCGAAATAGTATGAATTGTCAGTGACTTGTAGGTTTGAGATGGTACGTATACTTCCAATCTTATTCTGTCCGTACCGCCAACGCTAAAAAAGGAAAATAGTTTTTCTTGCTCTAGCGTCACCTTGAGTTTTCCTGTCTTTATGTCAAAGCTCACTATTTTTTCAGGTAATTTTTTTGAACTACTTGATTTGACTACGATCCTGGCTTCTTGTTTCATAGAATCATCTATTATAACTGATACATCATTGACCCAATCGATATCTATATCCTGAATATCCCCAGAGATTTTCTCGTCTATGGCTGTAGCAAGTGTCTCCATTTGATACTCGCCTAAATGAAATCTAGGCAATACGAAGGTACCTAATGCCAAGCTGGCAAATACGCCTATGGCAACCACTGCCACAATCACCCATACGATGATGTTGAATTTTATCATATTCCTTCTATTCATTCTGATCACCTCGAAGTTCTAACATTCCTTTAACGATATTCTTAATGGCTGTGGCTATGATGAATATAATCCAAGTGATGTGCCATGCAGAAGTCAAAAAGCTTATAATTATGTAAGTTGTGACTACTAACATCCAATATGCAGATGCAAAGGCTTTATATGAGGATTGTTTGTATTGATTCTTTGAACGCCATTCTTTGAAATCTTCTACCATAGTCTCATCGGATTTTTTGTAGTTTGGCATTGAGATATTTGTGAAAATAATTAACCCCACCCCTGCTGCAACCAGTATAAATAACAGCATCAAGCCTAAAAGCCAGTGACCCATGACAGAAAAGAAAATAATTGGCATTGGGCTTAGAATGAAGCAGCATACTGCGCTTGCTACTAAAGTGGCCCTTCTTTTCCTCAGCCCAGGATCAGCAACCGCTTGGGTGTATCCTGACATTTTCAAACTATCGATCATCTCTGTAATATCTCCAATTCCTGCGATTACACTGTTGTATGCCTCCGCTTCTGACTTGCCATTTACCAGTTGGTCGTTATATTTTTCTACTAGGTTAGCAAATAACTCATCTTTTAGCTCTGTTGCTTTTCTGGATTCTGGTACATTCCTAAACTCATAGTCTAGGTATCCTCTTATTTTATTTATCATTTTAAAACCCCCTATATTAATAAATCAATTAATTCTTTTGCGTGCTGCCAGTCTTCTATGCTTTTTTTATAAAATTCTCTGCCTAGTGGTGTAATGGAATAATACCTGCGGCGTGCTCCTGTAGTCTGATCTCCCCAATATGACATAATGTGCCCCGCTTGCTCCAGTCTTCTAAAAGCTGTATATAACGTAGCCTCTTTTAATTCATACTGGTTGTTTGTTTTCTCTTGGATGGACTTATTGATTTCATAGCCATAATTATCCGTCTCCAAAAGGTGCTTTAAAATTATAGTTTCTGTATGTCCCCGTATTAGGTCTGATGCTATGGACATAAATTTTCACCTCACTTTATTATTTTGTTTGAAGAATATCCTTTGTAAGATATATAATAATACAACATACCTCACCTGTCAAGGTATATATTTTTTTTATTTATATAAAAAACAAAAGCCCCTCCAATGAGAAGCTTCTGCTATTGTATCAGCCTGGTGGCCAAGTCATTTTACGTTTTCCTAATAAATGAAAATGAATATGTTTTACGGTTTGCTGTCCATCTTCGCCACAGTTATTGACTAACCTATATCCGTTCACTACATCTAACTCTTTGGCAATGTCTTTGACTTTGGTCATCAGATGCCCTAACGTAGTTACGTCCTCTGGTGTACATTCATCCAATGAACCTATGTGCCTTTTGGGAATGATTAGCACATGAACCGGAGCCTGTGGTTCTAGGTCATGAAAAGCCACGATTTCTTCATCCTCATAGACTTTTTTAGTAGGAATCTCACCTGCTACAATCTTGCAAAACAAACAGTCCATCCATTTCCTCCTTTGGGATTCATATTATAGTATTATTTCTTTATGCTTTCTTATTGCTATTTTAGTTGACATAATTAATTTTTTGTTAACCACAGCATTTCTCCCATCATTCCATCTTCGAAAACTTCGACTAGTTTCACTGTTTGAAAGGAATTTATGAGTATATCTGTGGTGTTTTTTTCAGGGGAGATTTTGATATATGTCTTTATGTAATTCTCTGTATAGCCTGTCAAAACCCCTTTTTCCTCGTCCCAATCCTCAATCAAAACAGTTCTAGTCGTTCCAATGTTCATTTTACAAAATTCTTTGCCAATTTCAAATGCTATTTTGATTAAATTTTCACTACGTTTTGATTTCACTGGTCCTAGCACTTGATTTTTCATGGTTGCTGCCTTGGTGCCTGACCGTTTAGAATATTTGAAAACATGTACTTTAGACAAAACTGAACACTTAACTAAATCTACACTTTCCTCAAAATCTTCATCTGTTTCCTCTGGAAAGCCAACAATAATATCTGCTGTAATACCATACCCTGGGTCGTGCTCTCTCAAAGCCTTCACGATCTCCATGTATGATTCTCTCGTATAGTTTCTGTTCATCTTCTCTAATACTGTGTTGCTCCCACTTTGTAGCGACAGGTGCATATGAGGGCAAAGTTTTTTATATTTTAACAATCTTGTTGCGTATCCTGCATTGATTACATTTGGTTCAAGTGATCCAAGGCGAATGCGAAAATCTCCTTCTAAGGCATCTAAGGCCGCAATGGCTATCTCTATGCCTACCATGTCATCTTTGTCCGCTAAAAAGCCGTTTTCGGTCCCATAAAGGGCTGTATTAATTCCTGTCAGGACAATTTCTTTGACACCATTTGAAATCAGCCTCTTGGCCTCATCTACAACCTGATCCACCCGCCTACTCCGTACGTTTCCCCTAGCATAAGGAATGATACAATAGGAACAAAATCGATTGCAGCCCTCTTGTATTTTAATAAACGCCCTGGTTTTGGTATCCATGGTAGTAATAGCACCTGAATCATCATAATGATCTATTTCAAATACTGGGTTTACATATACCATAGCCTTGGAGGAGTCTTGGTATTCTTCAATTAGTTCTAAAATCCTATGCTTTTCGTCAGTACCCGCCACGATATTGACCCCTTCTATGGCCGCCGCCTCCTCAGGGCTAACTTGCGCAAAACACCCAACTACTGCTACTATGGCTTTGGGATTCATCTTCTTTGCTTTGCGAATATACTGACGAGATTTTTTATCAGACATACTTGTCACTGTACAGGTATTGATTACATAAATATCTGCAATCTGTGGCTCTCCTGATTCATTCCCGTCTTTAGATGCTACTTCATACCCTTTATCTGCAAATTTTTCCTTCAGGTTTTGTGTCTCATATTGATTGACTTTGCAGCCAAGTGTAAAAAATTCAATTTTCATTTTTGGATTGATGTCCATTTCTCTTCTCCATCTTTGCGTTCATACTCATGGGCATTTGTCGCTTCAATCATGTAGTAATACGACCATGCCTCTTTTTTATTGTCCTTAAACGCCAAGATTTCCATGTTTTCAATCGAACTCTCATGGATTTGGCGGTCTAACATCAAGCAGGTGATGGTCACCACTTCTTCCCTTGTGATAAAGGTATCTGGGTGGAAGGAACCATCCGTATACCCATTGATCCAGCCCTTATCCGCCGCAAAATTAATAGGGTCATAGGCCCAATGGCCTTTGGTTACATCATTGAAGGCTTTTTGCTTTCCTGTGACAAGGGTATCGAACTTAACTGCCATAGCAGCAAACTCCGCTCTAGTTAGGAACGTCTCCGGTCTAAACGTACCATCTGTGTAGCCCGTTATAACCCCTGACATCTCCATGAAACCTACAAACCTTGCATACCATTTATCTGGTGATACGTCTTTAAATGTTGGGGTATATGTAGCATTTTTGTCATATCCAATGATAAGTTTGCTGAACATAGTCACCACTTCCCCACGTGTCATATTTTTCTCTGGCCCTACTATATCTCCAGATGGATAGCCAATGATGAATGCCATGTGATCTTCTTTGTTTAATGTAGGTTTTTCCATTGCACCTGATGTAATGCCAGCTATGGTCAATCCTGCCGTAGTGGGTTTTATACCACCACCATTGCCTCCACTTGGTACAAAAATTGTGGCATTGATACTAGCAAGTGTGGCCATGCTAAGTGAAATCGTTCCTCCACCAGATGTGACTAAAAGAGGGTTTGTAGGATCGCTTGTAGGCACTTGTATCTCTAGCCTAAAATTAGTATCCGCTGCTCTGCCTGGAGGACCTTGTATTTGTACAATGACAAAGTATCCTGTCGGTGCTGGGTCTAATGTAAATCCACCAGTACTTGAGGTCGTTGCCGTGGTAATAATATCCGCTGGGTCAAGAGCCTCACCAGAAGCTAGCCTTGCTGCTGCCAGTGTAGTAATCAGTCCAATGACTACCCCTTCAATAGGTTCTCCCTGTCCATTGACAATGGTGCTACTTATAATCCCTGGTGCTGTAATATTATAGGCTGTGGTCACAAGAGTAAAGCTGACATAACTACTTTTTACCTGGATTGCATACTGTTTCATCAGTCCAAGATTGTTTCCGTCGTATGGTACGCCATTGGTACTATAGGCTAAATAGCCTTCTGGAATTTGGATTTGCACTGCGTCATACATGCCGTCCAATAGTTCTAGTTCGCCTGTAATGGCATTGGTGGTCAAATAGGATACCCCAAGATGATTCGTTGCTGTCAACATACCTGCCGCCGAAACACCGCCCGTGGTCAAGGTGTACGTTCCTGACGTACTGCTCTCAACCAAATAAGCCACTGCCACTTTTGCTGGCGTTGTACTTCTTTGCTGACGAACAGCCCCCATGGTAGCATATACAACAAATGCGCCACCTGTCAATTTTTCCAATGAGGTTTCATCTACCAAATCCAATAGTATAGCACTTCGCACACCTGCGTCTGTAATGGGTGCTACTAGCGTAGTGCCCTCACCTAGTATCTCAATGCTCATAGGGGTAGGATTCAGTTTGTATTCAGCCGATGGCGTTTCTATTTCCCTCACTTGGTACCTCCCAAGGGGAAGACCTGTGAAAGAATAACTACCATCACCACCATCTTTACCAGAACTAGAACTAGAAATTGCCACACTGCTGCTAGTATACTGGGATGCCCTTGCATCTGGTCCTTTATACAAGTTTGATGTGGTGAAAGACGTTACATCCTCACCAAACAGACCAAGTTTAGCACCACCAAGTCCATTTCCTTTTACATCAACTTTATGTCCGCTAATTTTACCTTGTGCCCAAAGGGCGGTTAGTGTTACGATCCTAGCGTCGTTGCCTTCCTCATCCTCTATATGAAACGGTCTAATGGCATGAGGTGTGATGTGGTTAGAAAGTGCTGCGCCTGACAAGTTCTCCATGTAGCCGATAGGGTTTTGCATCTGCACTATATAGTAGCCTTGGGTGGCTGTTTGATTTAAGAGTTTTAGCCTGTCATCATCCCATTGCAGATATGGTCTGCCTCCAAAAGCAGCTGATGTCACAATAGACGAAGTTGTGGTCAAAGCTCCTAATGATGCACTTAGCTCATATCGTCCTGCTTGCCCTGATTTTTCGATCAAATAGGCCACTTTCTGTCCATGTAGCGCACCACCAGATATATAAACCTCAAAAGTGGCTCCTGGGAGAAGTACAGCCAAACCATCCGGCTCATAATCTGCTCTAAGATCAAGTTCAGTGAAGCCATAAGGTACCGTACTCATAAATTTAAGTAACCCACCTGATGTGTTTTTTATTGTAATGCCCGCATCCGTAATCTCTGCTACCATTGGTTCCGTTGTTGCATAATACCCGTGAGACTGATCGATCTGCGCAATCATATATTGTCCTGCTGGTAGTCCATCAAAGGAGAATTGTCCATTGGTGGTGGTTACAAAAATAGCCTTATTGCTTGGATACATCTCAGATACAAAGGAGCTTCCTGTGCTTTTGAATACATTGCTTTCTGAAAAATCCGTTGTTCCTATAGGGAAAAGTGCTATTTTGACATTTTCCAGAGGCTTTCCATTGGATTTCACTGCCATGCCGCTGAACTTCCCTTGGGCCCAAATGGCGTCAGCAGATACAACGCGAATGGTAGCAGATATAGTATCACTGACACCAATTAGTGGATATATGCGCTTGGTGTTGGCTTCTGCCTCTCCTATATTTGCAAAGGTTTCCATGTATAGTGCTGGCTTTGTGATCAACTCTATGAAATAATCACCCTCCAAAATTCTAGATTGATTTTTAGCATCCATTGCGATGAAATCAAGTCCGCTTGTACTGGTTTTGGTTGTGATACCTGTATTTGTGATCAAGGAATATTTTCCAGTAGTTCCTTTTTCTGATATGTATCCAATCAGCGCTCTTGCCCCGCCTATTGTTGTGTACAAGGCAAATCCAGCTCCTGATACTAGTTGACCGCTGCCGTTTGGCGCTTTGGATTGAAGGGCGACCTCAACCAATCCATACAGTCCTGCATTTGTAATCACTACATTTGCCTTAATGGCTGTTGGGGAGATAATAGCGGCTTGGGTTGCAGAGGCTTTGACTTTATGCATTCCATAATCAATTTCAGCCACAACAAAATCTGCCTTGCCCACTGCTGGCAAACTGGTAAAGCTAAATCCACTATTTGCATCTGTGATGGCTATGGATGTGGCTGACTCCAATACAGAGCCTGTGGTATTGACCGGCCATGTATAAAGATTGGCTGGTACAAAAGTTGTCGTTCCCACTGGGAAAATGCCCACAGTGACACCAGCACCTACTATAGAACCATCGTTCCAAACAGCCGTTCCTGCAATAATTCCTTGAGACCATGTTAGGGTTGTCGTCACTGCTTTAACAGTATAGTCAG
The DNA here is from genome assembly GCA_031553975.1 of Anaerovoracaceae bacterium. Classification (GTDB taxonomy): domain Bacteria; phylum Bacillota; class Clostridia; order Peptostreptococcales; family Anaerovoracaceae; genus JAVBKP01. The sequence continues at coordinate 8,860 of JAVBKP010000020.1, forward strand.
TTATGTTAAAGCTATATTTATAATGACTTCCCCCTGGCCCTGTGGGTGCAAGATATCCATTCGGTATCTTGGTCATCACCGCATAATAGTCACCTTCAAGGAGTGCAAAGCCACTGCCTGATGAAATCATATATGGCGTACCATATATAGCCTGGCTTGTAGCTGGTATACCAAGGGTTGTCTGCCCATCACTAATGCTTAGCTTGTAAGTACCACTGATGCCTGATTCTGTTAGAAAACCAACCAAGATTCCACTTTCTGATGCATATACTGCAAATCCTGATCCCGAGATATTGGGTGTGATTCCTGTGGCTTTGGTTGTGAGCTGTATATCCCC
>JAVBKP010000138.1:0-17931 GCA_031553975.1 Anaerovoracaceae bacterium
AGGCCTATCATTTGGGAGTGATACATGGTAAGCGGATGGCGCGCAGGAAGTACATATAATAAGGAAGTGAAACGGTAGTTGTGGTGGCTGCCGTTTTTTGAGGTGAGGCCACCAGTGCTAATGTATTTCGATTTAAATTTATAAAAGCAAACCCCAAATAAACCCCAAGAGGGGATTTAAGAGACAAAAGCACAAAAAAGTAAAATCCCGAAACCGTTGAAGTTTCGGGATTTCTTTTGGTTGAGCGGAGCCACGCAATTTCGAACATTATCACCACGGGAAAGGTCTGAATTTTCCAAGGTTTCACAACTTTCTATATAACTAACCTGCTTGCCATCTTTTATGTTGTAATAGATAACAAGTTTATCATCATAGACATATACAGAATTGATAAATACATCTATAATACGTTTACGAAAGTCCATATCCATCAAATCACCATTACAAAATATCTTTAGCCAGGCTAATATATCTTGTTTAGTATAGCGGATGTTTTGGGTAATTCTTAGCTTTGCGAGGTCAATCGCGATATCCTGTTTTTGCTGCTCTAATGATTTAACTTTTTCTTCAATACGTTTTCTAATCTCTGCGGATTCAGATTCAAACATCATGTTAAATGATTTATCAATGTCACGATCCACCGATACCAAGCGACGCTCTAGTTCCTTAATATTGTTATTATTAAACTCTTTGTCATATTCGGCTACTACTCGTTCAGCGATAAATTCCATTCGCTCAGGTGTTAAGACATACTCTACGGTCTGTTCTACTACATACCATTCAAGAAAATCTTTTTTCTCATTCTTTTTGTCACAAGCCTTATAAGCTTTTTTCTTCCTACAAGCGTAATAGTAGTGCTTGTCTCCGGAATGACTTCTACCGTTCTCAGCAAACATATTGGTACCGCACTTGCCACAGAAAACTTTGCCAGCTAGTAAATATTCAACTTTACCAGTGCCAAGAGCAGGTGAATGCGCACGTTGCTTTAACTTTGCCTGAACTTTGTTAAACACATCTATATCAATTAGAGCAGGGTATATGTCTGTGTATTCTTGGCCAGCATATTCCATTATACCTATATACTTTTTATTTTTTAGTGCATCCTGAAAACTTGTCAGAGTTAAGGGCTTTCCTTTTGCATTTCTAACACCTTTTCCAGTCAATTCATCAACTATATCTCTTTTAGAATCGCCATTAGCATATCGTTCAAAAGCATACTTAATAATCGAAGCTTTTTCTTGATCAATGACAATTTTCTTATCTATAGACTTATAGCCAATAGGGGGTACACCCCCAACAGAAATGCCTTTAGCCAAATTTTCCTTCATACCACGGGTAACCTTTTGGGCAAGGTCATGAGAGTAATATTCTGCAGAGGCTTCCAGCACCGCTTCAAGTATTATCCACTCTGGGCCATCACCGATATTCTCCATAGCGGAAAGAACCTTAACATTGTGCTGCTTTAGCTTATGTTTATATATCGCGCTATCATATCTATTACGTGCGAATCTATCTAACTTGTATACAATTACATAGTCAAATTCATGCTTTTTAGCATCTTCAATCATCTTTTGGAATTGTGGACGACCATCAGTTTTTCCAGTAACGGCACGATCAATATATTCACCGACTACAGAAAAACCCTCTCGCTGTGCGTATTCACAGCATACCCTTAATTGGCCTTCGATGCTCTGCTCTGTTTGGCTGTGGGAACTATAGCGGGCATATATAACAGCGTTCATAATTAAATTCCTTCCATTTAGAGAATGTTAAAATATATATAGTGCAAGAATCTATAGACATACAACATATAGTCATTTTATTAAATTTTTAGTTTAAAATATTTTGGTAAATTATTCCTGTTAAATTATAAGTGTTTAAATTTCAACGCTCAGAAAATTATGGAATAGACTGGAAAACATTACTAATTAATTTCAGTTACCTTTTAAGTCTAAAAACCATATTACCTTATGAAAGCACTTTTATATTTTAAAATTCTTTAGTGTTAAAAAAAACCTTTTCGATTCATCGTTGTATAATATAAGTATAAGAGATTTGACAAGCAATATTTAACACATAGAACAGGAGGATAAGATGAAAAATTTACAGCATATCGACCATCTAAAAAGAGAATTAATTGAGCTAATAAGAACCTGTAATGATATTGAACTGATTATTAGAATCAATAGAATTTTTAAAAACTACATAAAATAAGATTAGTAGCTGGATAGAATCTCTATCCAGCTATTTTATTCCGTTTCAATGATATCATAAAAGGTATTCTCTGAGATGATCTGTAAATCTTGTCCTTTTAAAATAAGCTCTTCGGCCTTTTTCTGCTTCGAACTTTTCCCGTCTTTTATTTGCTTACAGTAATCATTGTTGCCTAGGACTAAATAATTTGTATTTTTTGTTACCGTATCTCCATTAATACCGCCAAGATCAACTACAAGTTGCATAGCGTCCTTCCGAACCATTTTTTCTAAAATTCCAGTAAAAACTAATGTTTTCCCAAAAAGAGAATGGGAAGTATCGAATTCACTTGATTGTGCCAAAACGTCTTTACTTTTAACAGTTGCTTTATGGTTTACTAACTTTGAAATTATAATATTATGCTCGTTGCAATATTTTTTGATATATTGATAGCAAAGTGCTGTTACCTCACAATCGCTTTCGCCGCGGTGTGAAATCGTATCTGCTATAGCAAAGTTTTTAGCAAGCGTAATAAGCTTATGGTTTTTAAAGTCCTTAAACAGGCTTCTTGATAAGCGCATTGTGTCAATAAAATCATTCTGAAATTGAGTATCAGTTAGTTCAAATAAATTATCATAGATAAAGTTAATATCAAAATTTACATTATGTCCAACAAGTACGTCATTACCTATAAATGAGATGAATTGTGGTAATGCAACATCAATTGCAGGTGCACCCTTAACCATATTATTCGTAATACCTGTTAATTCAGTGATATATGAATCAATACGTTCTTCGGGCTTAACAAGAGTAGAAAACCTGCTGATTTCAGTATCATTTTCGTATCTAATAGCAGAAAGTTCGATGATTTCATCAAACATAGGATCTAAGCCAGTCGTTTCGATATCAAGTACAGTATATGTGTCAAGAAGGTCGAGTAAGCTTTTACCTTTTTCACGTTTAGGTCGTTCAATTTTATCCATTATTTCAATACCGTTAAAACCTATATTTATAAACATGGTGCAACTCCTATCAAATATAAAATTAGTTTATTCCTTACTAGCATACTTCTTTATCATTCCAATAGTCAACTCCCAAAAATGGTCATCCATATCATACATATCCATTATGATGCCTTTTTTTAGTTCGTTCTTATCTTTCATGAATTTTGCAATAAATTCATCTTCCTTTTCTGACTCATCGAACTGGAGGTACATGATACCATCTCCAGTTCGGAGCCATTCTTCATTAACTTTATAAGTAGAACAAATTAGCTTTACCATAGTATCGGTTATACTAAAACGACCTGTCTCCATATTGCTTACAGAGCTACGAGTAACACCTAATGTCTGCCCAAATTGTTCTTGGCTTATATTTAAATCTTTCCTAAGTTGCAAAAGTCTTTGATTCAATCAAGACCCTCCTTTCTCAAAACGCTTCAAATACTTATAAACTTATCATACTAAAAAAAAGTTTGTATGTCAACAAAAAAGAATTGACAACCGTTTGATACTGACATATAATGGTGACATACAAACCAAAGCGCCGTCTGTAATCTGAAAATTCCGAGTATAAGGAGGTGAACCAAATGACTAACATTGAAAAAAGAAACCGTCTCCAAGCGGAACTGCTTCCGCTATTGGATACATTACCAGACGAAAGGCAGGACTATGTCGCTGGCATGGTAAAGGCTTTCAGTATTATTTATAAAGAACAGAAGCAAGAAAAAGAACCTGTTGCAGGCTATAAGCAAACTGGATAGAGGTGAGGCAGATGTAATAAATGGTCACTTTTATGTAATCAGTGGGAGGGGAGAAATAAGTGAAAGAAAATTTTATACAAACAGGTACTATGGGCCTCAGAGGTCCAACAGGTGAAATAACCCATAACATACCTTTATACATAAAAGCGTCTGATGCTGGCGAGATAAATACTGCCACGGGGCGAACAGTTGCAGAAGATGCAGCTCTTGGCGATGTGGCAAAAATATTTGCAGAAAAAATGAAGCAATATGATCTTGGAAATAAGAAGATTAATAGAAAGGCAAAGCGGGCATCTACGGAGGAAAGGAAGTGAAGCTATGCTACATGGATACAAGAACACATTAAGCGAAGCGGTATGAAAGCGAGAGTGAGAGATAGATGGCAAAGATAGCATATAAAGAGACTAATTTTAGAACACAAAGTCTTAATCTGATCGCTATTGTAAATTCAGTTATTGAAGAATATAAAGTCCAAGGATACGAGCTCACATTAAGGCAGGTTTATTACCAATTAGTAGCAAGGGATTACATACCAAACAATGAACGTAGCTATAAAAACATAGGTAATTTAATCAACGATGGTAGACTAGCAGGGCTAATTGACTGGGATGCAATTATTGACCGAACACGTAATATGAAAGAAAACAGTCACTGGGACAAACCAAGTTCAGTCATTAAAGCAGCAAAACAATCGTATATGTTAGATCGAAGGGAGGATCAACCCAATTATATTGAAGTATGGGTTGAAAAGGACGCTTTGGTTGGGATTGTGGGACAAGTTTGTAAACGCTTGGATGTGCCATTTTTCTCATGCCGTGGATATACATCACAATCAGAGATGTGGAATGCTGCACAGAGGTTTATTAATGAAGATCATAGGGAATCAAGGACGATCATTCATCTGGGCGACCATGATCCAAGCGGAATTGACATGACAAGAGATATTCAGGATAGATTAACGTTGTTTGGTGCAAATGTACACGTTAAAAGAGTTGCATTAACCATGGAGCAGATTCAAAGGTATAATCCACCACCTAACCCTACAAAGTTAACAGATGCAAGGGCAACCGGATATATTGCGCAATTCGGATATGAGTGTTGGGAGCTTGATGCATTAGAACCTAAAGCGATCGCAACACTAATTGAAGATGAAGTGCTCGCCTTGACAGACGTAGATATGTACGATGAAGTATGCGATACAGAAGAAGAGGGGCGAGGGCAAATACAAAAGATTTATGAAAATTACAACGAAATCCTAGAAACAATGGGGTGGTAACGTAATGAAAACACACAAAATAAAAGACTCACTGGCTAGATCCCTGTGAGTCTAAGATAAAATTCCCGCTAAAGAATTCTATGCATTTATCATATCAAACTATGTAGTAATAGTCAAGACACTCTATTGAGCGGATCAGTGGAGGATAAATCAAATGAGAAAAATATATGTTACTCCTGAAAAATGGGACAAGGTCAATCCTAAAAACAAAGAATTTATAAAAGAATTCATGATACAGCTCGAATCAGAGAGGAAGTCTGAGAATACGTTAAAAACCTATAAAAACAGCCTAAGAATACTCTGCGTATATATTTTAGAAGAACTTGAAAACCAAGACATACTGGAACTGAACAAAAAGGCGTTTAGAAACTATAGTATTTGGTTGCAGACCGAAAGGAAACTGGCACCAGCTACGACCAATGGGTACATATCGGCCATCAGGTCCATGTTAGATCGTTTTGAAGATGATGACGATATGGACTACAACAAAAATGCAGCCAAGAGGATTAAAAATCTTGAAATTGAACGCGTGAAACAAACAGTTTTCTTGACAGACATACAAATTGAAAAACTATACCATGAACTGTTACAAACACCAAAACACTACATTGTAGCATTGTTTTTAGCAATGACCTATGACAGCACAGCAAGGCGTATGGAGGTTATGCAGGCAGATAAAGCTAGTTTATACAACACTGAAATCAACAACACCAAACCCGTGCATAAAAAAGGACAGAAGAAAAAAGAAGAGTTACTATTTTTCCACCGGTCCAAAGAAGCTGCTCAGGTCTACCTAAGATACAGAGGTGAGGATGACAACCCATGCCTTTGGGGGAGTTACTACAAGGGAGTGCCTAGAAAATTAGCATCGGCAAACAGCTGGTGCAAGACGATGAGTAGGATCCTTTCCAAGCTAGAGGATAGGGAAATATGGTTCACACCACATGATTTGCGTCACTCGGCCATCGAGAATTATACCGAAGGTACACATTACATGTGCCCGGTCAAGCGAGAACCTTATAGTATTGAGGCAATTCAAAGGTTAGCCAGCCATGCTAGTAGTGCCATGACGCAGAGCTATAAGAAAAATAATGGGCTAAAATCATTAGAACAGTCATTTAACATAAAAATTGCAGGGTAGGAAGGGGAAAGGACTATGGGCAAGATGGCAGAATGGGATTATCTTTCAAAGGCTTGTGGAATATTGCATTGCGAAGCTATAGATACACCGTGTATCTATACAGATCAGCATACTGGAAGGTGTAAAAAGACAGAATGTGCTAGTACATTTAGCTCCTATAAGCCTATTGCTATTAAAGAAGAGTTGAGTAATGAAGAACCGGAGGGGTGGCATATGCCAGATTCGAGAAGGAAAGTCGTATAAGTCTGATGATGCAGGGAAGGAGGTGAGAAAAATGGTTGATTTACAGAACATTAAAAATGGAGCATTGATGTCTAGGGTTAATAGAAATATTGATGAAATTATCAACAATATCATGGATCCAAACACGGATCCAACCAAGGCTAGAACAGTTACGATTACATTGAAGTTCAAATCTAATATGGATAGGGATGAGATTAATTGTGAAATGCAGTCAAAAGCCACGCTGCAAGCACTAAACAGCGTAAAAACAATATTTGCGCCAGTTGAATCAGCAGAGGGTATCAGGTTACAGGAACTACGCTCTGGTGCCATGCCAGGGCAACGTATTATTGATGCAGCAACCGGTGAAATTTTAGATACACCAAATGCCATAAGGGCGATTAAGTAAAACATATAAACAAAATGGAGGTTTAAGATGTTAAGAGAAGTGGTAGAAAGCTTGCTAAGAGCTGGTAGAGAGCAAATTATTGCTGAAAAGACTTATGAAATCATTGAAATTGATGGGGCAAAATATTCCCATAGTATTCCCCAAAAAATCAAAGAAGAGTTATATAGTACAGTGCGCATGACAACCTTAAATGGTGTTGTTGATTACATACGCTCTGGAGCAGATGCCGAGCAGATGCAAAACACCCTGATTTGTCACGTTGTCAACGAGAAAACCATAAGAGTATCATCAGAGTACAATTCTGATAGAACACGGCATATATTCATTGAATCAGAAGCCTTTACACCTAGTGTCATACTAGATAGATATATGCCACTAGAAGAAATGGTCATTTCACTGCAAGCATTATTTTTACCAAGTGAAAATAGAGATGCTATTTTGTGTGCGTTAAGCAGCGTTAAGCAAACGGACAGTGCAGTGCTTGCTGATGATGGTATTTCACAAAAGGTAACCATTGAAAAGGGTGATGAACTATTTGACAGAATGACGATACCAAACCCAGTGCACCTAGCCCCATACAGGACCTTTGTCGAGATTGATCAACCAGAAAGCCCGTTTGTGTTGAGATTAAAAGAAGGACAGGTTGCTCTTTTTGAATCAGATGGTGGACGATGGAAAATCGATGCAAGACAATCAATCAAAGAGTTTTTGACAACGGCCCTTGCTGAGCATGAGAACGTAAAAATATTGCTATAAATTTGATTATATGGAGGAGAAGCTATGTCTTCTCCTTCTGAAAAGGAGCATGCCATGAGATATTATACGAAATGCGGTATGGAGTTCAATAAATCCACAAAGGCAGATACCACAGGCTACCACTTATATGAAGAGAATGGACAAATACAAGATCCAAAATGCGCCATATGTCCTTTTGCAATTGATGTAAAAGACGGTTGGGGCGATAACACAACGCATAAACGATTTGAGTGCAGAGCCGGAAGTCTACCACCAAATTGCGAGAATACATATAGTGGCAAAGCGGAGGATAAGGCAACGCTAAGAATAAATTCATTAGATCATGAATTTTGCGAAAGCATTATAGCATTTGCACAAGCCCATCCAGAACTTGGTGCACAATACACACAAGACGAAGCAGATTGTAGACGGTCTATTTCAATCACTTGTAGCGCCAATAAAAAAGGCATGGCAGCTAAGCAGGAACTGATTGACTGCTTCTTTACATTTGCAGGGTTCGATGTAGATGATGAAAGTGACGAGGATCTAGAGAGTGAAACAGATATAGTTCTCGAATGCGAAGACAGTAAACGTAAATCGCAATGCCCGTTTATTGGTAGCATCGGAGAGATGGAAATAAAGTGCGGCTTCAATGCACAGTATCTAAATAACTACAAATTCGATAACACAAATGATTGTCGAGATAAAGCAGATTTACAATGTTTTAATAACTTTAACCTATGTGAAACTTACAAGAAAAATTATCAAGCATTTCATAATGAATTCATGCAAAGCACTTGCGGTTACTGCTGTCACAATTCTGGCTGTACGGGACTGAGGGAAGATCAAGATAGTTCAATGCTTTGTTATTGCACACTGAACCAACATTCGATTAATAGACGCAATCCAGCATGTGCCAATTTCAATAGACATGTGGATTTAGATGAAACAATTCCAAAATTGAAAGCATGGGAAACTAAAGAAAATTCTAAAGCATCAGTGGGAAAAGCAAATGATATCACAAGCATTCCAGTTTTGTCAGATGCGCCAGAGGCTTTAACGACCCGGAGTGCATTCGACTATGCCCTAGTAGATCAAGATACCGCTGAGTTCCTACAAGCAAAATCCATGAAAATATTTGAAATTAAGATGCGTTCTGATATTTTGATTGGCAAGGAGTTTTTAGAAGCGCACAGTAGGCTAGCCAATAATAAAAATGGTACTTTTGAAAAGTGGGTGGCAAGTTTAGGTATATCCCACAAGACGGCCCGAAATTATATAAACCGTTATGAATATGTGCTGAAAAATTTTCATGATATAACAGATGCCGAGTCCATACAGCCATCATTGTTATTAGAGATTTCAAAACCATCGGCACCAAAGGAACTCCAAGAGGCTGTTATGGCTGGAGATATTACCACGCACAAGGAGTACAAAAAGTTGCTGGAAGACCTAGAACACACAAAACTACAGCTAGGAGGGGCAAAGCTTGAAATAAAGGCCTCCGAAGAAAGCGTTACAAACATTAAAAAGCAACTTATTGAGCAAAAATTAAACAGTCCAGATCCAGAGGATATGGACGTATTGAAAGACGAACTTCGACTTGCCCAAGCCAAAGCTAAATTTCAAAAACAGACTAATATAGATCTCTGTGATGAGATAGAAAAGCTCAAAGCACAATTAGCAGAGAAACCTATAGAAGCGACAGCTGTGGAGGTAAAGGAAGTGGTTCATGAGGCTCTCAGCACGTCCTGGTGCGATAATATAGAAACAATGATTGCACAATTGGCAAAATTAACAGATGAAGAGTTGTATTTAATCATTCAGACCGCAGGACGAGAAAACTATGCGGTAATGAAAGATTCTTTACGAATAAATGCCTCCAGAGCATCGAAAGTATTAGATAAGTTGGAGACTGCAATATTTAGAGTTCCGGCAGGCTGGGCAGACTTTGTGCTTTGGCTAGAGAATGGTGAAAACCATATGAAAGAATTGATGGAAGAGTTTAATTAGGAGGAACGTATGGCAAGACCGCTTAATAAGAATACCATCCCAGCTGATGAGATGGGAATAGCCCAAAATGCTCTGATACTAATGTTCATAAGGGAAGGACTAAAGGGTTATAAAGAAAGTGATAGCCTAAATAAATGAAAATAAAGAAACAATTAACAAATTTCTATTCTGACGGTAAAATGACGGCAAAAAATAATTCAAAGGGGGGACAAGAAAATGGGGGATAAAACCGAGAATAAGGACAAGTTTACACTAAGAATACCATCCCAAATGAACAGAGAAGTAAAGAGTATCGCGGATGAGATGGGGATAGCCCAAAATGCTCTGATACTAATGTTCATAAGGGAAGGACTAAAGGGCTATAAAGAAAGCGATAGCCTAAATAAATAAAAAAATAGAAACAATTAACAAATTTCTATTAGTTTAACAGTTAGGAGGCAGAATGAAAACAATTCTTGATGTGTGTTGTGGCAGTCGAATGTTTTGGTTTGATAAGCAAAACAAGGACACGATTTACATGGATATTCGGCAGCTTGACGATACTCTGTGCGATGGTCGAGAGTTACATATCAATCCCGATATTATAGGGGATTTTAGGGCGATACCATTCCATGATAACAGATTCAAGATGGTTGTATTTGACCCACCGCACCTAGCCAGAGCGGGTGAAAAATCTTGGTTGGCCAAGAAATACGGCAAACTTGAAGATTCGTGGCCACTGGATTTGAAAAAAGGATTTGAAGAATGCATGAGAGTACTAGAACCGCACGGAACTCTTATTTTTAAATGGAACGAAGACCAAATAAAGTTAAGTGAGATACTAAAGCTAATTCCATTTAAGCCCTTGTTTGGGAATAAAAAAAGTAAAACACATTGGCTGGTGTTTATTAAACAAATGTAAATTAGGAGGAACAAAAAATGGTACATGCAGTAAAATGTCACCCGGATTACTTTAGTGATCTTTTGAGTGGCAAGAAAAAATTTGAAGTTAGAAAGAACGATAGACCGTTTAAAGAAAAAGATATTCTTGCGGTCAATAAATACTTACCTCCTGACGAAGAAAACCCTGACGGTAGATATGCAGATGGAAGCCATTTCACAGATTATATTATATTCGGAATTGAATACATCTTAAATGACCCCGAGTATTGCAAAGAGGGGTATGTAATCCTAGGATTGACTCCGCCATTAAGGGTATCTAGGCAAATACTAGAAGAACAAGCAGAATGATTAGGGGGGGCGACATGAAACTCACGAAAACAGAAATTGAGAACCAATTTGAATTAATGGTATTTGAGGCAAAGAAACTCATTGATAAAGGTGAGGACGTGCAGGGCCTTTGTTTTGGCATAGGTGAAGCGACTGCACGGATGGGCGGTAGCAATATTGAACATGCGCCGTATTGCGTTGAAGAGGGAAAAAGGCGCATAACAGAACTTGTAAAGTATTCACAGCAGGAGAAATTAAAATGCCAATAAGTAAAACTGATAAACAAACGGTAATAAAATTTGAGTGTGGCGATATTGCTGTAGCACCAAGACGGCTAGAGGATGGAGAGTTGGCTGTGGATTTTATTCAGTGGGATAGTAATATGCCCATAGGTAATAAAATAAAAACACCCACAGACGAATTACCGATGGCAGACGTGAGGATGATTTTTAGTAACAGGAAAAGCCTTTTAGTTTTAATAGATACGTTGAATCAAATTGAAAGAATTATGGTATCTGAGGAGCGACAAAATGTATTTGACGATTTACCAGAATCGGAAAAAGAAAGAATTAGGCAATACATGCACGTCATAAAACAAAACCATGGATGCCGCCATGGTTGAGAAGGTTAACATAATAATTATTTGATAGGAGGAACTACATAAGATGGCAGAAAAAAGTATTACATGTGAAATAGTAGAGGAACTAGGGATTTTATCAGAATCGCCTAAAGGCTGGAAGAAAATGCTAAAACTAATAAGGTGGAATGAGAATCCAGCGAAGTATGATATAAGGGATTGGTCACCGGATGGGGAGAAGATGGGTAAAGGGGTAACACTGACTGACGAGGAGATATGTACATTAAAGGATATCTTGGAACGGCATATTGAATAATCCTACTATTATATATACATAAACAATGCCCGGGCGGACAAGCTCGGGTAAAAAAATCTAAATTTTTGAATTTACGCTATGGGCGTAAAAAACCTTGCTAGATGACTATTAATAATTCGTAAAAGCGTAAATGTAAAAAGGTGGTAAAAATGATAAGACAAGACATTCAAGCAGGAAAGAATGTTTGGACAAAAATATATACAGAGAAGTCAAAGAGCAAAAAGAGAAAAAGAGAGCCTAAAAGCAAACCAACCATTGAGCAGGTAGAAAAAGTAAACGAAAGAAACTCCATAAAAGACCTAGCGATTAAAATGAATTACAATCTAAGGCCAGGGGATCTCCACCTAAAATTTACATACGCAATAGAAGCCTCTCCCAAAGAAGCTAAAAAACATGCAGAGGCAGCAAAGAGAAAATTAACTGGATATGGGATAAAGTGGTTTTATACGATTGAATACGAAAATACAAGATTGCACCACCATTTTGTTTTGCAATACATAGACAATGAAATCATGAACGAAATTTGGCGATACGGAAAAATATTTATAACAATTTTAGATGATAGCGGTGATTACAGGCGGTTAGCCACGTACATAATTAAAGAAACCAATAAAACATTCAGAAAAGAAGGATCGGTTAACAAAAGGAGATATAGTTGTAGCAGAAACATAGAAACACCTGAGCCTGTGGTGAAAAGAGTAAAGGCAGAAGAAACAGAAATTGACAATCTAAAACCATCGGATGGTTATTACATAGATCGTGATACGATTTATCAAAGCGAAGACCCTATTATTGGGACCAAGTATGTTGAATTTGTACAAATAGCATTAGATAGCGATCCACCGGAATTGGTCGGCAAGCACAAAAAATATACAAGAGAAAAAGACTACACACGTTATATTGAAAAAATGAGAGACAAACAGTTAGCGATGAAAATTGAGTGTATGTATGCAACGTTGGAATTAGAGTGCATGTGCAGACATTCAAAATTCTATCACATGCGATGCTCTAATTTGTCATGTGATAAATATAGGGTTTAAGGTGAGAAGTTTGGAAGCCAAAGAGCAAAGGGAGGTAAAATACATGGATAAAGCAAAACTGAATAGATACTTTTGGTTGAATCACGAAGTAGAAAAACAGGAAAAGAGAAGAGCACGACTACAAAAGAATGCAGAGGAAATAGCAACAGATGTCGTTAGTGGTTCTATCTGTCAATTCCCATACATTGAAACTAAAATCAAAATAACGGGGATGGCTTCGGGAGCACTTGAAAAACTCGAAGCCTCTATTGAGAAAAATATTGATGAAGCAATGAACATTAGGGCGGAAATAGAAGAATTCATAAACAGTATTGAAGAGCCACAGATGCGGGAGTTGCTAAGAAGTAGATTCATAGACTGCCTTGGATGGAAAGAGGTGGGCAAAGATAATTTTATAACACCTGATCATGCACGTAAAAAAGTAAGACTAATTTTAAAAAATATAAGTTGACCGCTCATGACCGCTTTTTTTGTGTTATAACTATTGTGAGAGAAAATAATTATATAAAACAGCTGATGCGTGGGAAAACTGCATCAGCTGTTTTATATTGCAGAGGTGATGAGATGCCAAACAAACCGTTGAGGCCATGCAAAAGGGCAGGGTGTGCCGCATTAACGAGCAATACATATTGTGAGGCGCATAGGCCAAAACAAATAGATAACCGACTAAGCGCAGCACATAGAGGATATACCAGTAAGTGGAGCAAGGCACGAAAAACATATCTTGCGAAGCGTCCTTGGTGTGAAGAGTGCGAAAGACAAAGCAAAAGAGCACCTGCAGCAGAAGTAGACCATATCATTCCACACTGTGGAGATATGGTTTTATTTTGGTCAAAAAACAATTGGCAGGGGCTATGTAAGAGCTGCCATAGTACAAAAACAGCACAAAAAGATGGTGGTTTTGGCAACAAAAAATTGAGATAGCAAGACCACCCCCCACTATAATAAAGTTTTAGTTTTAAACTAGTAAGACCAAGTGGCAATGTTCGTGTGAAAAAAATTCCCACATCAGCATTTTGAAAAAATTATGAAAGGAGAAACGATATGCCAACACCACCTAAACCAGTGATTGTTTTAGAGAGCGAAAGGAAATCGCATCGAACAAAACAAGAGCTAGAAAAACGCAAGAAAGAAGAGGCCTCACTTCTTACAGGTTCAACAATGAAGGTGCGTGCAGAGGTGAAAAAGAATAAAATCGCAAATACAGAATTTAAGAGAATCAAAAAGCTACTAGGTGCAATTGGAAAAGATGATGCCATCTATGAAAGCGTGATTAACAGGTACTGTGCTATCTATGCTGAATGCATGGAGTATGAAAGCAGACGTGAAGAGTTTTGCAAAGGCATGGAAGAATTGCGAGAGGAATACAATTCGGGCAAGATTGATAAAGAAGAGGATCTAAAGCCATCGACATATTATAAACTTCTCAGAGACATGCAAAAAAATGTTACAACACTTGACGGGCTTTCAATGTCAAAGCGAAAAATGCTTCTTGATATCGAAAAAGAAAGTGCAATGACAATAGCCGCCGCACTACGATCAATTCCGAAAAAGACGGAAGAGGATGAGATAGTAAAGAATGATCCAATGTCAAGGGTTATAAGCAGGAGAGTATAAGTTATGTATTTTAAACAAAGCTTTGCTGATTATGCAGTCGACTTTGTAGAATGCCTAAAACATGGTGATGATTTTTATGGGCAACCATTTAATTTACTCCCTTGGCAAAAGATGGCTATAAGTGAATTCTATGGAATGCTTAGAGATGGCACAAATTTAAGACAATATCAGTATCTGTATTTAGAAATACCTAAGAAAAATGGGAAAAGTGAACTTGCGGCAGCACTAGGACTATTCCATACATTTGCAGATGAAGCTATGTATGGAGAAGTGTATGTTGTAGCAGCGGATAAGAGCAATGCATCTATAATTTTCAATGCAGCGGTATCTATGCTTGAACAATGTCCAACCCTTTTAAAAAGAGTCAAAATAAAGGAAAGTACAAAAGAAATTGTAGACAAGGTATCTCATACCAAGATGAAAGTTATGTCCTCAGAGGCATATTCAAAACATGGATACAAACCAACGTGCGTGATTTTTGACGAGCTACATGCTCAGCCTAAGCGTGATTTATGGGACATAATGACTTTCGGTGCAGGTTCAGCAAGAAAACAACCGGTTTGGATTGTGCTCACTACCGCAGGGGACGACCCTGATAAAAATAGCATTGGCTGGGAAATCCACGAAAAGGCAAGAAAAATACTTGATTACAGAAATGGGCAGACGGAAGCAAATTATGATAATCCTGTATGGCTACCGTACATATTTGGAATGCCAGACAATCCAGATGAGTGCGCTAAAATTGATATCTACAATGAAGACCTTTGGTACGCTTGTAACCCATCGCTTGGAGTAACGATCCAGATTGAAACACTTAGACAAGAGGCCCTTGATGCAAAACAAAGTGAAGCAGCTGAAAGGTTGTTTCGTTGGCTTAGATTAAATCAATGGATATCTGTAAAAACCGTAGGATGGTTACCACTAACCTTATTTGATAAAACAGAAAATATGATATCAAGAGAGACATTGAAAGGAAAACGATGCTATCTGGGAATGGATTTATCTAGTACCACTGACTTGACAGCGTTGGTTTTAATATTTCCGCCTCAGGCGGGCATTGAAAAATGGCACGTGTTATTTAAGGCATGGATACCTGAGGATGGTATGAAAGAGAGGTCAAAGAGAGATCATGTAGACTTTATCAAATGGAAAAATGAAAAACATATTGAGACTACAATCGGCGACTGTATAGATTATGACTATGTTGAAACTACAATTATTCAGATTGCAGAGGAATACAAAGTCGAAATGCTTGGGACCGACCAATGGAGTAGTCGAATGCTAACGCAAAGGCTAATGAGCAGAGGTATTAACGTAGTTGAGATTCCCCAAACCATGTCAGGGATGGCCGAAGCCATGAAGACGATAGAGAGATTTCTAAGGCGTGATGAAATGGGACACGAAAAAAATCCGTGTGCCAGATGGTGTTTTGGAAATGTTCGATGTGCAGTAGATGGTAATGAAAACATAAAGCCGATGAAAAACAAATCAATTGGCAGAATTGACATAACAGTAGCATGGATCAACGCTATGGCAGCAGCGATACTAGGAAAAGAAAAAATAGATAAAAATGGCATAATCATGTCAAAGGAATGGAGTTTATAATGCAAAAGAAACAATGGTTTTTCAAAACAATTCCTAAGATGATACCAGACATATTAGCGATATCTGGTGCGGTTACAATATCGTATGGGACAGGGATAATCTATGTACCACTAGGGTATATAATGGGGGGAGTATTCCTTATTATTGCAGCTGTATTTTGGAGCAAGGCGGGTGTTAGCAAATGATTTTCGACAAAGCTATACGGGATTTAAAAAGCTCAACACCATATACGATTTCGATTACCGAGCCAAATGATTGGAGATCAGGAGGGGTTCTAGGAAATGGACAAAGTGCCGCAATGAAATTATCGGCGGTGAACAGATGTGTAGAATGTATTTCCGATAGTATGAGCAAGCTGCCTTTATTTGTAATGGATGAAAAGACAAAAGAGCATATTGATCACCCTATTTTGAAACTTCTTGAACAGCGGCCAAATGAGGCAATGACACCAAGTGTATACAAAAAACTTGTGGAAACCAATAGATTGCTTGGAGGCAATGGATATGCAGCTATTGTTAGAAGTAGCTTAAATGCAAGGCCAGTAGAATTGCTACCCCTTGCATATAGTTATGTCACCCCGTGGATTGCAGATAATGGCACACTATGGTACATATACACAAATCCCCGAACAGGTGAAATGAGAAAAATAAACCAATGGGATATGATTCATTACAAGGCATATAGCGCAGATGGAATTACAGGAATATCTGTGCTATCAAGAGCAGCTGATGTAATATCGACCGCACAAGCTGCACAGGCTTATGAAGGCAAGTTTTATAGTAAAAATGCACAACCGACTGGCGTGTTAACTGTAGATACAGAACTCCAGCCAGGAGCAAAGGATAAAATACGAGATGAGTGGGAAAAAATCCACATGGGTGTGGATAATGCGTTTCGAGTGGCGGTACTTGACTTAGGGCTTAAATATCAATCAATTAGCGTGTCAAATAAAGATGCCCAGTTTATAGAATCAAAGGCCGTGACGGTGGAAGATATCGCACGGTTTTTTGGTGTGCCACTATACAAGCTCATGGCAGGAAAACAGGCGTACAATTCCAATGAACAAAATGGAATTGAATATGTAGTAGGGACCTTACACCCAATCGTGAGTCAATGCGAGGAAGAGGACACATATAAGCTTTTATTTGACAGTGAACTTGCGAAGAAATGGCAAATAAAAAGAAATATGATGGCGGAACTTAGAGGCGATATGAATAGTCGCAGTGCATGGTACAAAACAGGGCGCGAAATTGGATATTTTTCAGTAAATGATATTTGCGATCTTGAAGATACGCCACATGTACCTGGAGGTGATACTAGAAATGCGAGTTTAAACTATGTTCCATTAGAGCTGTTTTATGAACTGAGCGTTAATAGAAATCAAAAAGGGAAGAAAGGTTGAGGTAATGAGAAAAATAGTTAAAAATGGGATTCTGGAAATATGGCTGAGTGGCTATATCGTAGATAATGATGAGGGCAGATTATACAACTGGCTTGGGTGGGATGCTGTGTGCCCAAACGATATTATTGATGCACTCATAGAGGCAAACGGGGCACCTGTTGTTATTAAAGTAGATAGCCCAGGGGGGAACTTAGTTGCAGGAGCAACAATTTATACGGAGTGTATGAACTATGAAGGCAAGATCACATTCGAGATCGTAGGTCTTGCGGGAAGCGCAGCGACGTTTATTACTCAATCTAGTGCAAAGGAAGGTAATACAACGAGAATGTCACCTCTGGCGCTATTTGTAATACATAATGCGCAAGGTGGTGCAAGTGGGGACTACAGGGCCATGGAGCATGAATCTGTAAAATT
>JAVBKP010000156.1:0-2897 GCA_031553975.1 Anaerovoracaceae bacterium
AATAATTCCTTGATTTCTTCTGTTGTAAATGTTGTCTTCATACATTTGCCTCTTTCTTTTTGTGCTATGATAAGATCTCCCTGTACATTTCAATGTACTTTTGCGCTGATTTTTTCCAGCTAAAGTCACTGCCAAATGCATTTTTTAGCAATACTTTCCACTGGCTTTCATCACCATATATTTCAAGTGCTTCTTTTATGATTAGAAGCATCTCATTCGCATTGTAATTGGCAAAGCTAAAGCCGTTGCCTGTTCCTTCGTACTTGTTGTAGGCTTCTATGCTATCCTTTAGTCCTCCCGTTTCTCTAACGATTGGTACAGTTCCATATCTAAGGGCAATCATCTGGGCTAAACCACAAGGTTCGCTCTTAGATGGCATCAAGAAAAAGTCTGATGAAGCATAGATTTTGTTTGCTAAATCTGGTGAAAATCCAATATAAGTTCCTACTCTACCATGGTATTGAGATACCTTGTTATGAAAGAAGTCTTGGTAGCTGTACTCGCCTGATCCAAGAATCACAACTTGTACATTTTCCTGCATCAATTCGTCAAAAATATCTCTAACCAAATCAACACCTTTGTGTGATACAAGACGTCCGATCATTCCAATCAAAGGAATATTTGGATCTTCAATTAGACCAAACTGCTTTTGCAATTCTACTTTATTCTCTTTCTTTCTCTTTGGACTTCTATTGGTAAAATTTTTAAAAATGAGTGGGTCTTTGTTTGGGTCATATATTTCATTGTCAATTCCATTGATAATGCCACATAATTTATATTCATTTTCTCTGATAATCGGATCTAATCCATGAGAAAAGAATGGCATTTTAATTTCTTCTGCATAGCTAGGACTTACAGTTGTAAGCTTGTCACAGGCTATGACAGCAGCTTTCATATAGTTCACATCTTTTTTGTATTCAATGAGTCCCATTTGCCATGGTTCAAATCCCAAAATATCTCCGCCAATTTTTCTATCGTACATACCTTGGTACTCGATATTGTGAATGGTGAAGACACTGCGAATACCTCTAAAGAACGCATCTTCCGCATAATGGGATTTTAGGAATACGGGAACCAATGCTGCTTGCCAATCATGACAGTGAAGCACTTCTGGTTTGTAGTCTCCTAAATGTTTGCAGGCATCAAGAGCTGCTTTAGAAAAGTAAGCGAATCTCTCTCCGTCGTCAAAAAACCCATATATACCATCTCTATCAAAATAATGTTCATTGTCTAAAAAGTAATATTTCACGCCTTCAAATTCAGCCTGAAAAATACCGCAATGAACAGTTCTCCATGCTAGTGCTACCCCAAAGGAGGTAACGAATTCTAGTTTGTCTTTGTACTTTTCTCTAATAGATTTATACAAGGGAATCATCACTCTTGCATCTACTTCCTCCCGCTTTAATTCTTTTGGCAATGCCCCTATTACATCGGCAAGTCCTCCTGTTTTAATGGCAGGCATAGCTTCAGAAGCTATAAATAAAATGTTCATTTTGATTCCCCCTTTTTCACCTTTATTACTATACCATACTACGCTTCTCTATGACAACAGGATATGTTTCGTGTCCAGATAGTCTTCTGTTCTCTCCTACCATAACCTCTTTGTCGAGAATGCTGTATTCTAATTGGGCATTGCTCATAACCTTAACATCTTGCATGATGATACTATTTTTCACTACAGCGCCTTTTCCAATGAATACGCCTCTAGATAGTACACAGTTTTCCACTGTGCCTTCTATTTTGCAGCCGTCAGAAATAATGCTGTTCTTCACAGAACTATTGGCACCATAATACGCTGGGACGCTATCACGAGTTTTTGTATACACAGTATTCTCGAATACTTGCTCTCTTATTTCTTTTTTTAGAAGGCTCATATGGGCTTTCATATAACTATTGATTGAATTGATTTTGATATAGTATTTTTTGAACTCATAGCCATAAATTTTTAGGCTACCGCATAGTCTTTGAAGAATATCTCTCTCAAAGTCAAATCTACCGTAGGCAACGGCATCTGTAATCAATGTTTCCAGTAGGCTCTTTTTGATTACATATACTTTCATGGCAATTTTTTCGTCAGTTAACATTTTATCTTGGGCATTGACTACAATATCCTTTACCCTGCCATCTTCATATAAGTCAAAGCTTACAATCTCTGAGGCATTGCAGTGAATACCTTCATATGGTGTTGTATACATGGCCGTAATATCTGCGTCTTTTTCAATATGAAAATCTATTAGTTCTTTATAATTGGCACTATAAATCATACTTGTTCCAGATATCACCACATATTGTGCCTGAGAACGACGAATTGATACCATATGATCATTAAGATCTGCTATTTTTCCATCCCCTAGGTCGCTTTCATGACGTTTGTTGGCACTGGCTGTAGGGGTTAATATTTTTAGTCCGCCTCTTTTCCTAGTCAAATCCCACTCTGCACCAGACTCTAAGTGGTCCATCATAGAATGGTAGTTTTTCTTGGTCAATACAAATACATCGTGTATATTTGAATTCACATAATTGGATAGCATAAAGTCTATCAATCTATATCTACCTGCGAATGGAATAGAAGCAAATGTCCTATTTCTTGTAATCTCTTTTAGATTGTCATGATCTGTATATGAGAAAATAATTCCTAAAACTTTATTCATTTACTACTTCCTCCCCATTGGTTAATATCTTGCGCTCTGGGCCTATGAGTGTAATCTTAGGCGTTTTTTTGCCAGTAGGTTCTACACCTACAATGGCGTCTTTGCATATAACTGTTTTCTCTCCGATAATAGCGTAACTGATTTTGGCACCCTCTTCTATGACAGCTCCTGGCATTACAATAGAGTTAGATACTTCTGCGCCTTTTCCAACAACACAAGAAGGGAAAATAATACTGTTGAATAGCT
>JAVBKP010000004.1:0-10665 GCA_031553975.1 Anaerovoracaceae bacterium
TACCCACAAGAACAGCTTCTTTTCCTGCTGCCTTACATATTTCATATACCAACGTGGTGGTGGTGGTTTTGCCATTGGTACCTGTAATTGCTATAAAAATTCCTTTTGCAATTCTATATGCCAGTTCTAACTCACCTAGTATTTCTATGCCCGCGGCCCTTACCCTATTCATAAGGGGAATGTCTATGGGTACCCCTGGACTGATTACCACGAAATCATAGGTTAGTTGCTCTGGCTCTTGTCCGTCAAAATACCCTATTATGCTGCCACTAGCTAGCTGTGATTTTGTCTCATCGTCAAGTTTTTCCCTTGACCCGCCATCATATAGTTCTACAATGCATCCCTTTTCTATCAAGGCTGTCTTTGACGCCTTACCAGAGCGTCCCATGCCTACAACAAGCGCTTTTTTGTTTGATAGTTCCATGATAAAGCTCCTTTATACTATAGTATAATCACTCCCATTATTAGACATAAAAGGAATGTAATTCCCCAAAACACAGACACAACTTTTAGCTCGCTCCACCCCGAAAGTTCAAAGTGATGGTGCAGTGGTGCCATTTTAAATATTCTTTTGCCTTTTGAAGCTTTAAAGTATCCCACCTGTATGATTACAGAGGCGGTTTCTGCCACATAAATAGCACCAACTATCGGGAGTAACAACGTCATATTGGTCAGTATAGCAGCTGCTGCCAATGCACCACCCAATCCAAGGGCTCCTGTGTCTCCCATGAACACCTTAGCAGGCTTGAAGTTATATCTCAAAAATCCTAAGCAAGCCCCCACAATGGCACCTGTAAACGCGCTAACGCTACCAAAGCCTAAATTCACCGCCACGATGCCGAAAAACAAACTCACGAACATAGTCACACCAGATGCCAGACCGTCCAGTCCATCTGTTAGATTCACACTATTGACCATGGCAACTACCACAAATACCACAAAGGGTAGATAGAAAATGCCTAGATCAAAATACGTGTTCCAAAATGGAATGAATAGAGCTGTTCCATACGACGATATCTTAGCCTGGTATATGGCGATGGCTGATGCAAATATCACTTGAAGGGCAAACTTTTGCCATGCCCTTAGCCCAAGATTTCTTTTTAATACTACCTTTATGAAGTCATCAATGAATCCAATTCCTGCAAATGCCAACAAAGAAACAATCAATATTATCATATCTGTATTGATTTTCCCTGTGGTTAGACAAGTGATGATAATAGCAATAATCATGATGAAGCCGCCCATAGTAGGTGTCCCCGACTTTACCTTGTGGGACTCTGGCCCATCTTCTCTAATACTTTGTCCTGCCTTGACTCTACGAAGTATAGGGATGATTACAGGTCCTAATGCCAATGCAATCACAAAAGAGATTATGATTGCCAGTGTAAGGCCTGAATATTGGCCTAAGGCTAGAATTATTTCTTTCATTTGCCACCTCATGCTTAGTATTTATCAATTATGTGCTTTACTACTTCATCCATTTTCATTCCCCTTGACCCTTTTACCAAAATAACATCTTTAGCACTTATATACTGTCCTAAGGATGTATATAATATTTCTTTATTGTCAAAATGTTTGACTGTAGCATCACAATGTGCTTTCTTCACTTCTTCGCCTATGCACCTTGCATAATTCCCTACCGTCAAGAATACATCTGTCCCCATGCCTGTGGCGAAACGACCCACTTCTCTATGGCCCTCTTCCGAAAAATTACCCATTTCAAACATATCTCCAAGTATGGCCACTTTTCTCTCACCTTTGACGGTGGTCAATACCTTCAGGGCGGCTTTCATAGAATCCGGGTTTGCATTATATGTGTCATCGATGATCTTAATGCCACTAGGTGTTTCTTTAATATCTAGCCTTTTGCCTTCCATGGTCATATTCTGTATGCCACTGGCCGCCTCCTCCATGGTGATTCCAAAAGCTACTCCCGTAGCCACTGCCAATGCTCCATTGTAGGCATTGTGCTCACCAGGCACTGGGAGAGAAAACCCAGTTTTCTTGTTTTCATAGGTAAGTTCAAAGTAAATCCCTGTGTCACTGGTGGACTTCACTTCTGTTATAACAAAATTACTCTCTTTATGTTTACCGACTTTTATAAGATTAAACAAATTATTTTCACTTTGTTTTTGTATCAGCATGTCATCGTCATAATTGATAATAACAGGTGCCTGATCCGCAAGGTATTTTGTCACTTCCCACTTGGCCTTTAATATACCTTCTCTACTCCCCAAATTCTCAATATGTGCTGTCCCTACATTGGTAATCACAGCGGCATTAGGTCTTACAAGATCAGCTAGTAGCTCAATCTCGCCAAAGTGGTTCATACCCATTTCAAAGATCACTGCTTCATGCTCTTCCTCTACGCGAAAAATAGTCAGTGGAATGCCGAACTCATTGTTGAAGTTTTTAATATTGCGCATGGTATTGTATTTTGTACTAAAGACTGCATGAAGCATTTCACGGGTTGTGGTTTTCCCAACACTGCCTGTCAATGCTATTTTTAACACGTTCATGGTAGATAAATAGTATTTCGCTAACTGTTGAAACGCTTTCAATGTATCTTCTACCACTATGATGCACTGACTTTGCAAACTATCTGGAATCTCATAGGATTTATTGACTACTGCAAAGGAGCATCCATTGTCAAAAGCCTTTTCTACAAAGCTATGTCCATCAAAAGATTCACCCTTTAAAGCGAAAAAACCTTTTCCATCCAATTCTTCACGGCTATCTATTGACACGCCATTCACATACTCACATATGGGATTATGGCAGATGCCGTTCATTGCCTCTATTGCTGCATTAAGTTGTATCGGTTTCATTATTGTCCTTCCTTCAGCGCAAATAGTATTAACCTATAAGTTCTCTAAGAGCTTCCCTATCATCAAAATGAATCTTCTCCGTCCCGATGATCTGATAATCCTCATGACCCTTGCCAGCCACCAGTATTACATCATTCTCTTCATATATGTCTATTGCCCTTTTTATAGCACTATATCGATTCTCGATAATCTCGTAAGCGCAGTTTGTTTCTTGTGTACCTAGCTCAATATCTTTTATGATTGCCATGGGCTCTTCTGCCCTTGGATTGTCGCTGGTCAGTATGCAATAATCTGCCTGCATGCCGGCGGCTTTGCCCATGAGAGGTCTTTTCGTCTTGTCCCTATCACCGCCGCTGCCAAACACGCATATGAGCCTACCTTTTTTAAAAGAATTGGCCGTCTTTAGGACATTTTCCAGTGCATCCGGCGTATGTGCATAGTCCACAATTGCAATAATATTTTTATTGTTGAGCACTGTTTCAAATCTGCCTGGAACTCCTGCAAGTTTTAATACACCAGCTGCTATTTTATCCGATTCTATCCCTGCCACTAAACAAGCTGTACATGCTGCTAATACATTGTATACAGAGAATATGCCTGGTATTCTCGAGATGATTTCTATTTTGTCTGTGCCATCCACCACTACGTTGAACACAGAGCCAAATGCATCTGTTTTTATTACCTCTGCATAGTAGTTGGCGGCTTTATTCTCCAAAGAGTAAGACACACATTGCCTGTTATCTTTTTTTAGCTCGTCAAACAATCTTTTTCCATACGGATCATCGATGTTGATAATCCCCATTTTGTTTGTCATATAAAAAAGCTGTTTTTTTGCTAAGTAGTATTCTTCTAATGTATTGTGAAAATCTAAATGATCTGGTGTCAAGTTGGTAAAAATTCCATAATCAAAATCCACATCTGCCACTCTTCCTTGTGCTAAAGCATGAGAAGAAACTTCCATGGCCAAGTTCATTATACCTAGCCTAATCATCTCAGAACAGATTTTTTGCAATTCGTAAGATTCTGGTGTGGTATTAGGTGCCGGAATGATCTTGTCTGCGTATTCGTAGGATATGGTTCCTATTACACCACAGCTATGCCCTGCACTTTCTAGCATCTTTCTAATCATATACGTAATACTTGTTTTGCCATTTGTGCCTGTCACACCAAAGGTTTCAATAGGTTTTGATGGATTTTCAAAAAAGTTTGCAGATATTTTTGACAGAGCACGTCTCGTATCCCTACATACAATCACGGGAACTTCTACATCTTGTATGTCATGTTCTGCCAATATGGCCACGGCACCTTTAGCGGCAGCCGCCTGCGCAAATGTATGCCCATCTACACTATACCCCTTGAGGCAAACAAATATATCGCCCTCCGCCAATGTTTTAGTATTATAACAAATGCCCTTCACATCTACATTCTTGTTATTTTCATCTACTACTACCTGGGTATTTTTAAACAACTCGTTTAAATACATATTCTTCCTCCACTTAGGAATTGTCATCTACTCACTATAAATGTATACTGTATTTCCTGCTTTGATTTTTTCTCCAGCCTTTGGATACTGATCTATGATTTTAAAATCATCCGTTCTGGCAGGTTCTGGCATCACTTTCTGTAATAGTCCCATTTCCTCAAGGATTTCACCCGCTTCATAATAATTCATACCTGCCACATTAGGCATATCTAACATTTTTTCTGCCGGTGAATCTTCTGTTACCGTAGGCTGTGTTGGCTTGATATTTAAATACCTGAGGGTCTCTGCTAATATTCTTCCTGCTGGCGGCGCTGCCGTCTGGCTACCAAAGTGAACGCCCTGAGGCTCATCCACCACCAACAATAGTGCTATTTGGGGATCATCAATTGGTGCAATTCCTACAAATGAGGCACATACCCCTGACCCGTATTTGCCGTTTACTGCCTT
Source organism: Anaerovoracaceae bacterium (assembly GCA_031553975.1). GTDB lineage: Bacteria > Bacillota > Clostridia > Peptostreptococcales > Anaerovoracaceae > JAVBKP01. The sequence goes on from JAVBKP010000004.1 coordinate 4,759, forward strand.
ATCTGCTGTGCCCGTCTTACCACCGATTCTGTATCCTGGGACGGCAGCCAATTTACCTGACCCATTGGCAACAGCTCCTTCCATGATGTGAAGCATATCGGTAGCTGTTTTCTTTGATATGATCTGGCGAACTTCAACAGGGTCATATTTTTCAACTATATTTCCATTGTCGTCTAAGAACTCAGAAACTAGTTTTGGTTTCATGAGTTTTCCTTCATTTCCTATAGAGCAAATGGCTGACAAGAGCTGGATTGGTGTAACAGCAATACCTTGACCATAGGACATAGTGGCTAACTCTACCGGCCCTACCACGGATCTAGCCTGGATTTGTGGAAATGCTTCTCCTGGGAAATCCACCCCAGTTTTGTCTAATATTCCAAATTCTTTTAAATATTTGAAAAATTTATCTGTGCCCACACGCTGTCCAAGCTGTATGAATACAGGGTTGCAGGAGTTGGCTACGCCCTCTACCAGCGTTTGATGCCCATGGTTACGCGGATACCGCCAACATTTTAATGTAATGCCCGCTACTTCGTATGTACCAGTACAGTTAAATGTGTCTGTGGCATTGGTAACATTTTCTTCTAAGGCGATGGCTGTTGTCAAAAGCTTAAAAGTCGATCCTGGCTCGTATGTATCGCTCACTAGCGGATTTCTCCACATCTTATTCCAAAGGTCTTGCTTTTGGTCATTATCCATACCTTCTAATGATGCTGCCACTTTTGGATCAAGGGGCACCCTTGGGTGGTTAGGATCAAAGTCAGGAACAGAGGCCATCGCTAGAATATTGCCTGTCTTTGGATCCATAGCCAACGCCATAACCCTTTTGGCATTGGTTTCTACCAAAGCTTCTCTTAGTGCCTTTTCCATGAAATGCTGTATTGTCTCATCTATGGTGAGGACGGCATTGAGACCATTTTCTGCTTGAAAATACTTTTCTGTGCCATAGGCAAGTTGTCTACCTACTACATCGGCACTTCTGATCCACCGTCCATTGGTACCTGTTAAGTATTTATTGTATTTTAATTCCACCCCTGATAGTCCATTGTTGTCATCTGTGGTGCTTCCAAGTATATAGGCCGCAAAGTTGCCAAAAGGATAATATCTCTTGGGTACTTCATCAATGGCAATGCCCTTAATTCCCGCCGCTCTCACTGCATCAGCTTGGGATTTTTCCACGTATTTTGCTATTTGCACCAAGTTCACCTTGGTTTTTCCAAGCTTCTCTTTCACTTCTTCTTTTTCAAGTCCAAGTATGGCGGCAAGGGTTGTGGCTGACTCATCTATCTTTTTTTTGTCAATATTGTTTGGATTGACCCAGATTCTATTGGTGGAGGCACTTATGGCCAACTCTTTTTTATTACGGTCATAGATAATACCACGTTTTGCTGTGATTGGTATGTCCCTAGTCTGTGTTTCTATGGCCATGGTCGTGTATTTCTCACCAGCCACAATCTGTATCCAGCCCACTCTGAAAATCAGTACACAAAAAAGGAAAGAAACCAGAAAAAATATTACTATTATACGTTTTCTGTTTTTATTTGTTTGCAATGTCATTATGTTACCTCGCCAATTATAATCTTTATAATGCAACAAAACCGGACGTGAAATCCTTTGATTCGCCCGGTCATCAAGGGGCTAACCCCTCGCGCATATTCTATTGTTTTGCCAGCTGCATGGCCTCATCCTCCTGATTGGTGTTCACTAGGAAGACCTTCTCAGAAACATCTGGATACCTCATGCCGAGCTCTATGGCTTTACTTTCTACTTTCATAATATTTCGTTCCCTATCTAATGTAAGAGTCAACGCTTCAGCTTCTGCCCGTATGCTAGAAATGTCTTTGTTGATTTTGTTGATATTGTACCTTATTTGTGCTGAATACGCAGATACCAACACAATACATACAAGCCCTATCATAATAATAGCAACAAGTCCAAAAAGACGCCCGCTAGGCTTAAAACTCTGCCGAGTCTCTGCCGTCACTTGGCTTCGCCTTTCAGCTTCTGTCCAATTACGTCTGCCGTACTTCTCATTTTCCATATGCAATTGTTTTGGCTTTGTTTTTTGCGCTGCTAACATACTATTCATTCCTTATAATTAAAATTCTATATATTTAAATTCTTTCTGCAATTCTCAGTTTGGCACTTCTGGCTCTAGGGTTGTTCTCTAACTCTTCACCATTGGCTACTATTGGCTTTCCGCTGATTTTTTTGATCTGCGCCACTTTTGCGCATACACAATAGGGAATCGTTTTAGGACAAGTGCATGGATTTGCATACTCATTGAACACGTCTTTGACGATTCTATCCTCTAGGGAATGAAATGTTATGATGGATAATCTCCCCTGGGGTGCCAGTACATGGATAAAGTCTCTCACTGCATTTTCAAGAAGCCCTAGCTCATTATTCACTTCGATTCTGATGGATTGAAATGTCCTTTTGGCTGGATGTGGTCCATCTTTTCTCGCCGCGGCAGGTATGGCTGATTTTATTATATCTACAAGCTGAAACGTTGTAGTTATTCTCTCTTTTTCTCTGGCTCGCACCATGAATTCTACAATCCTAGCCGCCCACTTTTCTTCTCCGTAGGATTTTATTATTCGTAGCAGTTCCTTTGGTTCATACTCATTCACAATGTTTTCCGCAGTGAGCTTGTCCTGGTCGTCCATTCTCATATCAAGGGGAGCATCTTGCATATACGAGAAGCCTCTCTCTGGATTGTCTAGTTGAAACGAGGATACGCCCAGGTCAAGAACTGCACCGTGAATCTTATCTACTTGGAGGGTAGTTAATATCTCTTTAATATTGGAATAGTTATTTCTGACTAAAATCTTCTTACATGGGAAGGCGTCAACACGTGCCCCTCCTGCTACAATAGCTGCTTCATCTCGATCTATTCCAATTAAGGTTCCTTTTGGACTGAGGTGCTTGCCTATTTCATACGCATGTCCACCACCGCCTAAAGTTCCATCTACATAAATCCCATCTGGGTTAATGTTAAGACCATGAATGGTTTCGTCTAGCAAAACCGATGTATGTTTAAATTCCAAAAGCAGCCATCCTTTCGGCGATGGATTCATCGTCTAGGTCTTCACTGTCTTGGTAGTTTTCCCATGCATTCTTTGACCATATTTCAATTCTTGTGTTCACGCCAATGGTAACCAACTCTTTGTCAATTTTGGCATGATCTCTAAGATTTTGTGGGATTAGGAGTCTGCCTTGTTTATCTGCTTCGCACTCAATAGCACTAGAGAAAAAGTATCTGACAAAGGCCCTTGCCTGCTTGTCCGCCATAGGAAGCTCTGCTAGTTTGTTCTGAAACTTATTCCACTCCTCCATGGTGTATACATGAAGGCAAGCATCTATTCCCTTTGTTAGAACAAACTTGTATCCAAGTTCATCTCTGAACTTTGAAGGAATAATGACTCTCCCTTTTGGATCTATTGAGTTTTGATATTCACCCATGAACATAGACTGTTACCCACTATCGTTTAAGATACAACCACTATATACCACTTCTCTCCACTTGACAACACTTTTTCATGATTTTTTATTGATTTCACTTACTTTTTTATATGAAAATTTAAATCTAGAGCAATAAAAAAACGGACTAGCACTAAATATTGTGTTAGTCCAGGTTTTCAATACTATATTTTAGTGTATCGAGTATCGATACACAGCAAATTTATCTTGTAATAAACGCGTATAGCAAGTACAATATCCCCAATATCCCCATGTTTCTTGCAATGTGTTTTAGGAACTTGGTGCGCCTCATCTCCACTCTTTTTTCTCTTTCCCACCGATCCCGTCTTTCACTGATGCTCTCCTCCATGATGTGAAATTTCATATCATGTTTTGGCATATTCAGACATTCATCGGCTTTGTCAAAATCCTCATCAGGTACGCGAAAGACGCACCCCTGCGTCTTCCCTTGAAGAGATTTAACAAGTTCTTTTTCATATGGTATTCCTGCTGCATGTAATATAATTTCTATATTATCGCCTTCGGCTTCATTTGAAACAAATGCTAAAAATCTCATATTATTCACCTACTGTACTGGTATTACTATGGCATTGGCCGCATTGCCCCTAATGCTCACTTCCACTCGTCTGTTCATTTCTCGTCCTGCTATATCGTCATTGTTAGCTATTGGATGGTATTCACCATATCCTATAGGTGTGAATGAGGCTGGATCCATTCCACTATCTGCTATCAGCAGTTTCATGAACGTTAAGGCTCGTGCTGCACTAAGATCCCAGTTGTCACTAAACTGTGACGTGTGAATAGGTCTATTGTCAGTATATCCGCCGACTTCTACTGTTACACCTTGGTGTTGCTTTATTATGTTGGCAATATTGGTTATTACCCCTCTAAACTCAGGCTTTATACCAGCACTTCCAGAATCAAAAGTGGCTTTTTCTGTAATGGTGATTTTCACACCTTCCCCTTCGTTGGTTACTGATAGTTGGGCGCCAAGACCTTGCTCTTCAACATAGTCTTCCACTTCACTGGCCAGTTCTGCCATTTCGGCCATAGTGGCTTGCTGCGCTGCTTGTTGCATAGCTTTTTCCATTGCTTCAGCCAAAGCATCTTGTCCTGCTTCAGATTGCCCATCCTTGGCCGCCATATCTTCCCCAGCTTGACCTTCTTGTCCATTTGCTGTGGATGGCTGCGGGGGAGAGGTTACTTCAAGTGGTACTGCGCTATCACCGCCACCGCCACCATCGAATATACTGGCGCTACCCGAAAATATTACAGTGAATGACTGTGCCATAGCTGTAAACTTTGCCTGATCCGACTGGCTAGAAGCAAACAGTACAATAAACAATGCCAGTAGCAGTGTTAATACATCGGCGTATGGTATAAGCCATGCTTCACTCATATGTTCTTCATCATGTTTTTTATGTTTAGCCATTTAAATCACCGCTTATTGATCTTTCCCTTTCATTGATTCATACTTCTTCTTCTCCTCTGTAGAAAGACGACATAGCATTGTCTGTTCAATAAAGGCCGGAGAAATACCTTTTTGTATACAAAGTACACCTTCGAGTACCATTTCTTTTAGTTCTACCTCTTCTTGGGAGAACATTTTTAACTTGTTTGAGGTTGGGTGGGCTAGTACGTATCCTGTGAAGATACCAAGCAGCGTCGCTACGAAGGCCGCTGATATGGCGTGTCCTAACTTGTCAATATCATTCATGTTGGCAAGGGCCGCAATCAGGCCGATTACAGCGCCTAGCACTCCTAGTGTTGGCGCATATGTCCCCGCCTGGTTAAACCAAGTGATACCCATTTTGTGTCTAGTCTCCATGAATTGAATCTCATCGCTTAGAATTTTTTCTACAATATCAGGTGCCGATCCGTCTATTACAAGACTCAGCCCCTTTTTTAAGAACTCATCTGAGATTTCTTCCATGTGGGATTCTAGCGCCAACAGCCCTTCTTTTCTTGAAATAAGCGCTAACTCTAAAAATTTCATTACGGTGTCTGGCTTAGAATAATGATTTTTGTTCATGAAACAAAGCCCAATATACTTAGGTACCTTTTTCGTTACAGCACCTGGCATGGCAATGGTACATGCTCCTAGTGTTCCGACTATAATGATTAGGAATGCCGCTGGGTTAACCAAAACCGCTAGGTCTGCCCCTTTTACAACCATTCCTACGAATACTCCTATCAAACCCAATGCTAATCCTATAAGCGATGACATATCCATGCTATTTAACCCTCCAATATTTCTTACAACAGTTGTCTATACATCACTATCGGTTTTTTTTCCTATAAGTTTAGGGGTTAGCTTTAGTAATTTTTGGATAAACTACTTACAATATTAAATGAGAAAGCGAGAATTTGCATTGAATAAAAAAGTTTTAACGGTAGCAGCCTTGATTTTTAATACATAAATTT
>JAVBKP010000051.1:0-8476 GCA_031553975.1 Anaerovoracaceae bacterium
ATCCCAGTGCAGTGCAGACGTGTTGCCATTCCACGCCTTTTCGTAGGCCTGCCCTGGCGTGAAGTGGATACTTCCTGCTATTTTCTCATCAAATAAGGTGTCTTTCATAGGTTTTAGTATGTGTGGGTGCACTCCTAGCGCAAATTCCCCAAAATATCTAGCGCCTTCGTCTATATCTAACACTTCGTTGACACGTTGGTTATCATTGGCTGTAGCCTCAATAATCTTGCCATCTTTTATTTTGAACACAATGTTCTCGTAAGTAAACCCTAGTTTTTCCGCAGGGGTATTATATGAAATCACACCATTGACAGAGTCTTTGATTGGTGCTGTGTACACTTCACCATCTGGAATATTTCTAAGTCCCTCACACTTGATGGCAGCAATTCCCTTGATGGAGAATGACACATCCGTGCCAGGACCTACTAGACGCACTTTGTCCGTCTTTTCCATAAGCTCTACCAGCGGGTCCATAGCCCTAGACATTTTGGCATAATCAAGATTGCAGACGCTAAAGTAGAAATCTTCAAAACTCTCTAGGCTTGTATTTGCTAGCTGGGCCATAGCGTTATTGGGATAACGTAATACCACCCATTTTGTATTGTTAATTCTGTGATCTATTACAGTTTTTAGTGATTTTAAATACTGGTTTTGTTTGTCGGCTGGCACGTCAGAAAGCTCAGAGGTATTGTCAGCCGCTGCGATGCGAATGTAGACATTCATATCCTTCATCTGCGCCAACTGATGTTTCTCCATGGCTCTTAGTTGCTCTTCACTGCAACCAATCATGATTTCTCTTTTGATGGCGGCTGTATTCATGTTGACATGAGGATGTCCACCTGCTTCACAAACTTCTTTAATGATTTGCCTAACCAATGGTTCTGCACCAATTCCATCGAAGTCTATGAGTACATGCTCGCCCTTTTGTACTGTAGTGGAGTAATTCACAAGGTTTTTTGCTAATACTCTTATTCTTTCGTCCATAACACACTCCTGTTTTTGGGATTTGAATTTTGGAATAAAGAAGTATTGTAGCATATTAACATGAATTTAGCAATAGATTTTGTTGACTTTTACCCAAACTTTCTTTATTATTGAAGAGTGTTGTTTTTTTAACAATCAAAAACCAGTGTTCTGGGGGGCAAAATGCTAAAAATTAGTGGTTTGACAGTTTCATATTTAGATATAACCCCTGTGCGTGATGTAACTTTTTCATTGGCAAAGGGTCATATAGGCTGTCTTATTGGGCTGTCTGGCGTAGGCAAAAGCACCTTGGCTAGGGGCATCTCTGGTATCATCAAACCCACATCAGGCACAGTACAGCTATCTGGGTCTAATTTAAAGCCATCCACTCACAAAATTGGATTTGTGGCCCAAGATTATAGTCTGTATCCTTGGAAAACGGTTTTGGATAACATTACCTTGGCTCAAACAATTAAAAAAGAACCTATCAATCGAGAGTTTCTCTCTGATATAGTGGTTGCCTTAGGACTAGAAAGTAGCTTGCACAAATACCCTGCTGCATTAAGTGGTGGTCAAAAACAACGAGTGGCATTGGCAAGAAGTTTTTTATTGTCGCCAGATTTGTTGATTATGGACGAGCCTTTTTCTGCCTTAGACGAGATCACCCGTGGGGAAGCAAAGTTGCTTTTCAAAGAAGTATGGCTAAAGTATCGTCCCACTACTTTGCTCATTACACATAGTATAGAAGAGGCTTTTGATTTAGGTCATATGTTGTTCATACAGAGTAAGAGTCATGTAGAGTCCATAGATTTGAGTAATCTTGCCCATAGCCCTAAATTAAAAGCGGAGATTTTAGATAAACTGATTGGTAAGACTACCTCCCTTGGTTGGAACCAAGAGGTGGCTCTGTGATAAAAAATTTTCTTAAATACATTATGGCCTTTTTAGTTATTATTACACTCTGGTATTTGCTCCATTTGATGATTGATAGGCCTATTATCCCATCACCTTTTGCCGTATTTTGGGCTTTAGGTGGTTCTGCCACAAAATTATTGCCTCATTTAGCACACAGTACGCTTAGGATATTTGTTTCTATTTTTATTGCTGTTGTAATCGGTTTTCCTCTGGGCATAGCAACTGGTTATTATAAGGGGTTAGACAAGTTCTTTTCGCCCATACTTTATTTCCTATATCCGCTGCCCAAAATAGCTTTCTTGCCAATTATCATGCTATTATTCGGATTAGGGGAAAGTAGTAAGATATTTATATTGTTTATTATCATCATCTTTCAGATTACGATTACTGTGCGAGATGGCGTGAGAAGTCTAGATCCAAAGCTCTACTATCCGCTTATAGCATTGGATGCCCGTGTACTTGATGTTTTTAAACACATATTAATACCTGCCTCTATTCCAAAGTTGTATTCGGCATTGCGAGTTGCACTTGCAACATCACTTTCTGTGCTATTCTTCGCTGAAACCTTTGGAACTACATACGGACTGGGCTTTTATGTTATGGATGCCATGATGCGGATAAATTATATTGATATGTACTGTGGTATTATGACCTTAAGCGGTCTTGGAATTGTTCTATTTGCTGCTTTGGATTTTTTTGAAACCATTGCGGTCAAATGGCGCGAGAGTAATTAACACTGTAAAAGTGTATAATAAATTAAATTTTAAATTGTGAAAGGAAGTTATATCGTGAACAAAAAAATTATAGCTAGTCTAATGGTAGTATTACTCGTATTTTCTATCACCGCTTGTAGTAACCCTACAAGTCAAACTACCCCACCAGCCAATGTAGGAGATGTATTCCGCATCGGAATCATGCCCGACGTGGCCGCCATCCCTTTTGTTATCGGTGCTAAGAAGGGTATTTTTGAAAAGCATGGCCTAAATGTTCAATTAATCCCATTCAAAAGCGCGCAGGACAGAGATGCTGCACTGCAAGCGGGGGAATTAGAAGCTGTTTCTTCTGACCTCTTGGCATTATTTTTGCTACAAGAGGCAGGCATTAAGTTTAGCTCTATAGGTCATACAGCTGGTCAATTTTCTATTGCTTTTGCCCGTGAGTCTGGTGTGAAAGAGCCTACAGATTTTATTTCTGGAAAAGTAGGCCTTTCATTTAATACCTTGATGGATTATCTCCTTGATAGGTTTATCAGTGAAAATATCTTAGATAGCACTAAGATAGAAAAGGTTTCAGTTCCTGCAATTCCTGCAAGACTTGAGCTTTTAGCTAGCAATCAACTGTCGGCCGCTACCTTGCCCGAGCCTCTAGCTTCTTCTGGAAAAGGTGAGTTTTCCTCAGTCATTTCACTACTGAAATCTCCCGAGGCCAATCCTTCGGTTTTTCTTGTAAGTGATGCATTCCTTGCTAGTCATGATGGTTATCTGGATATTTTAAAGGCATCCTACAATGAAGCTATTGCATATTGTAATGATGAAGATATATCCACTTACTATTCTGAGGTGTCGGAGTTCATTGGATTCCCTCCAGGGGCCGAAAAGTTTCAGTACAAGCCCTTTATCGAGTTACTACCTACAGATTCCTTTGAGTACTCTGCTGCGCTAGACTGGGCTATGGAAAAGGGTCTTGTTAAGACAAACTTCAACATGGTGGATGTCTGTAAATAATCCACTTATTCATAGCAAAGGGGCTACTCACAATAATATTGTGAGTAGCCCCTTTATTGGTTTACATGCCTGTATAGATTTTAAGGGCATCTCTAAAGAATTCCGATACCCCTGGGGCAATTTTGTCATAGTAGGCTCTAAATCTTTCGTCTGCTACATACATCTCGCCTAATCCATAATGTCCTTCTTTGCTATAATGCCCATCTGGCCAATAAAAACATAACCATTCTTTGTGAATTTCGCAAGCCTTTTGCGCTATTTCACTGGCTGGATCACCTGTCTTAAATGCCTCTCCTAAGGTTTCTTGTATGTCATCTGCTAATTTCGTGACCATTGCATGATCTTCTTCTGTCATATTAGCAAATTTTTGTTGTGATTTTTTGTATACATCCTCACCGTACTTTTCTCGTACTTCATCTCCGTATTTGGCTTCGTTCTCTTCTATCATCTTTTGCTTAAAGCCTTCAAATTTTTCTTTATTGCTCATTTTTGTTCCTCCCTTTGATTCTGCCAAGGTTTTTTCCACATTGGCTATCAGCAATTCTAATTGATTACGCCTAGCAATAAGCCCGTTTTTGTGATTTTCTAATGTCTTATTGCTGTCGTAGTCAGGAGAGGTAATCATGTCCTTAATGTCTTCAAGGCTCACGCCTAGTTCTCTATAAAACATAATCTGTTGCAATCTGTCTATTTCACTTTGCTCGTAAATCCTATACTTTGATGAATTGATTCTCGCCGGCTTGAGTATTCCAAGTTCATCATAGTATCTCAGTGTACGTGTTGTAACGCCTGCTAGCACAGCAAGTTTGTTAATCGTTAATTCCATACTATTTCCTCCTGACACTATTTACTATATACCTTTACGTAGCGTTAATGTCAATAGGTTTTTGAAAAGATTTTTAATAATCTGATAATTCTTTTAACTTCCCTTTAATGGTATTTTCTACCATGGCAGCTATGGCATTTTGCTCTGCCCTTGAAGTGCCCTTTGTTTGGATGGGTGGATGGATGTAAAAATCTACAGATACACCATATTCGGGATGTCCTTTTTCCTCCCAGAGCTTGTATGACCCGCTAATGGTAATTGGTACAATTGGTACCTCTGTGTTGAAGGCTGGCTTTAGTGCCCCTTTCTTGAACGCCAACGTACCTCGTCCTTTAGAACGGGTTCCCTCTGGGAATATGGCTATAGTAAAGCCTTCTTTTATATATTGGCTCGCTCTATCTATGGCTTTCAGACCTTGTCTTGGGTCATTGCGCTTTATGAACACACTCCTTGTAGCTAGTATAAGTTTTCCAAAAACCGGTATTTTGCTAGCTTCTTCTTTGGCCACAAATCCAATTTGCCTATTAATGGCCGCAAAAAACAGAACTATATCGCAATAGCTCTGATGATTGGATACAAATAAGACTGGCCCGTCTGGCACATTCTTTATTCCAGTAATATTTATTTTTGTATTTGTTTTACTAACCAGTGAACTGGCCCAGTATTGTTCTGCTTGGCGAATTTGCTCTCGTTCTGCCTCAAAGTCGTAGGATTCTTTGTATTTTTTAGCCAATGTTAAATTTTTTGTAATTTTTAGCAAATCTGAATACATAAAAAGCCCAAAAGGAACTAGAACGGATAGCTGCTTTAAATTCATCTTGCCCTCTAGCTTATTCTTCTACTGTAACTCTCTTCATGATTTGAGCCTCTAGTGGCTTGTCATTATGATCTGTCTTCACGGCAACGATTTTATCAATTGCCTCAACACCTTCAATTACTTTTCCAAATGCAGCATAAGAACCATCAAGGTGTGGCGAATCTGCTGCCATAATGAAAATCTGCGAGCTAGCAGAATCAGGAATCTGGGTTCTAGCCATGGACAATACACCTTTTGTATGCTTTAGGTCATTTTTCCACCCATTGGATGTGAATTCGCCTTTGATATGGTCTGGTGATCCACCCATTCCTGTTCCATCTGGGTCTCCACCTTGTATCATAAATCCTGGAATGACTCTGTGAAAAATAAGTCCATCATAAAACCCTTGTTTTATTAGTTTTACAAAATTCTCAACTGTGATCGGAGCGATTTCTGGATAAAGCTCTGCTTTCATCACATCCCCATTTTCCATTTCGATTGTTACCATTGGTTTAGTTGTCATAATTCTCATATCTCCTTTATTTTTTATTGTGTAAAAATTTTCTTCGCTTCTTCTAATCCTTGCACGATCTCCTCCTTGGAAAAGTCCCTGCTCTCCAAAAATTCATCATCCATTTTGGCTAATTCGTTATAAAACTTTATTGTGACGGCAAGGTACTCTTCATTGTCAGGTTGGCTCTTGATTCGCTGAAAAAGCATGTTCTCGGCATGGTTAATCTCGCCTTGAAGCAATAGTTTTTTTAGCCTATGCCAGAAAAACCCTTCTTCTGACACTACACCTTGCTCATCCATTAGATTGTATGCGTCACTGGTTTTGTTGAAAAGAATCTTGGCTAAAAATTTACTGCCCTCTTCTATCATATCCATTAAGTAATCTCTACCACCTAGCATACCCGGCCCCCTTAGCATGTTCTAATAAATGTATACCCGTTGCTCCTGATCATTCCAAACAGTGTAGTAACCAAATAACTCCGCCGCTTGTTTTACTGGCATGTAGGTACGTCCTTCATATATAAACGTGCCGCTTTCTCCTACCTTAATTGTAGCGCCTTTATCTTGAATACTCGCGGTTATTGAATTTGTTTCTGGATTCCAATCTACACTGCCATTCATTTGCTCCGCAAGTGGTTTGATTGCCACATAGCTCACGTTGTCTTTGTTTAATATAGGTGTATCAAATGAGACCGCATTGCCTTCAAAGACTACACTGGTAGAATCTGCTACTACAAAGGTACTTGTCTTGAAACCAGCATCCATCTTAGCGATAAATGCACTATTCTTGTTCATAGGCTTACTATATCCCTCAAGTTTATTGATTATTCTATCAGCTGCCTGGCCTTCTAATGGTGTTGGCTGAAAATTGTTGCCAGATTTTGAAGATGTAACCGAGCATGGTATTACGGTGCTAACAACATCCACTTTCTCTTTTGTGTCTTTGTCAAATTCAAAGGTTTGCTGAAAAATCATGGTGTCCTTGTCGGATGGGTTGCGGTTCCCACCAAAGCTAAAATTACCTAGGCTGTATACAATATACTTCCCATTATACTCTTCAATCCCTTGTAATACATGGGGATGGTGTCCTATTACTACATCCGCGCCTGCATCTACAGCATGCCTATAAAGTTTTTTCTGTACATCATTTGGGTAGTAGTCATGTTCTACACCACCGTGAAAGGATGTCACAACAATATCTGCCCCTTGCTCTCTAAGGTCAGCAATGTCATGAGTCACTTTGTTTTTCATATAGGCCTCGGCAGACCATGCTGTATATCCTAGCAATCCTACCTTGATTCCTTTAATTTCTGTTATATATGGCTTGTCTATGCCAAAAGAGGCAACACCAGCTTTGTTAAGATTTTTCACCGTGTCTGCATAACCTTGGGTACCATAATCTTTCGTATGATTGTTGGCTAAATTGGCTACTTCTATGCCTCCACTTTTCAGTATGTTCGAAAACTCTGGCAACCCCTTAAATGCATATGTCTTGTCCGCCCGCGCATTGGAATTGGTTAGGGTCCCCTCAAAATTAACAATGGTCAGATCATCATTGTCGAAGATACTCTTTACATTCTTAAAAAAGTAATCATAAGAGCTCTCTTGCTTTTGGTATACATCTATAAAGCTATTACAATAACCTCTGCTAAGGTCTGAACCCAATGTGGTATCGCCGGCAAATGATAGCTTTACAGATACTGTATTTGGTACAGCTGGCTCTACCACCATATTTTCAGCACTAATCTCTAGCGTGCTAGATACCATTATGCTAATAGCTAGCATGAGTGAAAGAAGTTTTTTCATAGAAGCCTCCTTTTTTCATTTTTACTTTGACAAAACCCCCACGGAAAACCGTGAGGGAGTTTGGTGTTCCCGAGAGGAGTCGAACCTCCGACCTACCGCTTAGGAGGCGGTCGCTCTATCCTGCTGAGCTACGGAAACAAATATATATTCGTACCTATTCATTATAGTCATAAAGACTACAAAAATCAAGATATTTAAGAGCGTGAATTTTTCGTTCACGCTCTTACAGATATTTGTTACTCGTGGTGATGTTTTCCGCAACCAGCAAATGCAATGGCTTCAATCTCTACTAGGGCATCTTTTGGTAATCGTGCCACTTCTACTGTTGCTCTCGCTGGACATTCCCCGCTAAAATAAGAGGCATATACTTCATTCATTGCTACGAATTGGTTCATATCCTTTAGAAATACTGTAGTCTTTACCACCGCATTCATATCAAGTCCAGCCTCTTCTATGATTGCTTTTACATTTTCTAAAGATTGTTTTGTTTGTTCCTCAACAGTGGTTGGCATTTGGCCTGTTGCTGGATTTACAGGAAGTTGTCCTGATATATACATTATATTTCCTGCTTTTACAGCTTGTGAATATGGCCCGATAGCAGCAGGTGCTTTTGTGGTTGAAATGACTTGTTTCATTGTTTTCTCCTTTTGAATCGCCTATTGGCAATTTACGCTTTTGTATTATTTTTTAGTTATCTTATCTGTTCCCATATACGGTATTAATGCCGCTGGGATTGTCACTGATCCATCTGCTTGTTGGTAATTTTCTAGGATGGCAGCAAATGTTCTTCCTATTGCTAGACCAGAACCGTTTAATGTATGAATGTGCTGCGCTTTTCCTTTCGGCTCTGGACGGTATTTGATATTTGCTCTTCTTGCTTGAAAATCCTCAAAGTTGCTACAAGAAGAAATCTCTACATACCTATTGTAGCTT
>JAVBKP010000084.1:0-7451 GCA_031553975.1 Anaerovoracaceae bacterium
AACAGGGGCAACGAGCGGCATTGGTTATGAAGCTGCCTTGGCACTTGCGAAAGCAGGCGCATGGGTGGTATTAGCGGCACGAGACGAAGCCAAAGCTGAACGTTGCATGGCCTCAATAAGGGAAGAATATACGGCGGCAAATGTTGAATTTTGGCAGTTAGATACCGCAAGCCTTGAATCTATTCGCAACTTTTCCTCCAAATGGAATGACACAGGTCGCAAAATAGACATCTTAGTCCTAAACGCAGGCATAGCTTATGTGCCTACTCGTGAAGAAACCATTGATGGCTTTGAGCGCCAATTTGCTACGAACTACTTAGGACACTTCGCTCTTACCGGGTTATTGCTGCCACATATCAAACGGGAGAATGGTGCGCGTATCGTTGAAGTTGCAAGCCTTTCACATGCACGGATAACATTGCAACTGGATGACTTGCAACTAAAAAATTCCTATACGACAATGGACGCGTATAGTCAATCAAAACTCGCCACGCTAATGTTCGGACTCGAACTTGACCGAAGACTGCTTGCGACTGACTCACTCTTAGCATCTATCCCTGCGCATCCTGGTGTTGCAGCAACAGGGATTATGCACGTCGGAGGTCAAGCAAGTACCCTCAACCAAGAATTCGCGAAGGCAGCTTCTGGTATTCATGCACAGCCGGCTTCGCAAGGTGCTTTGCCCATATTGTTTGCGGCAACATCCCATGATGCACAGCGAGGAACATATTACGGTCCAGATGGAAGTGCCGAGACACAAGGATATCCGGCAGTGGCAAAAATCGCACAGCATGCCCTAAATCAGCAAGATGCTGAAAGTCTATGGTCAATTTCCGAAAAGCTGACCGGGGTAAAATACGTATTTTAGCGGTCATATCAGACATAAAAAAATGCACCTCCAAAGGCTAGTCTTTTGTCTAGCTTTGGGGGTGCATTTTATTTAACGGGTAATCATGATTTAATAAAGCATTTCTGATTTTAATTGTTCTGCCAATTCTTTTGATTTCAACACAGATACCATGGCAAACCCAAATTCAGCAGCGGTTCCTGCCCCAGAGGCTGTGATGAAGTTGTCTGATATTATCACAGGCAAGTCTTTGTATTTTGCGCCCCTAAGTTCGTCTTTATAGCTTGGGTAACAAGTTATTTCCTTGCCGTCTGTCAGCCCTTTTGCATCTAGCACAACAGCAGGCGCAGCACAAATGGCGGCAATCCATTTGTTGTCGTTAGCAAAGCTGGTAAGCTTTTGCGAAAGCCCCGGATGGTCACATAGATTGCTGCTACCAGGCAACCCGCCGGGCAGGATAATCATGTCACAACGACTATAATCTGCATTGTGAAAAAGTTTGTCAGCGGTGATGGCTATACCATGACTGCCAATGACAGTGGGCTTTCCAGTGACAGATATGATTTGCACCTCAATGCCCGCGCGTCGCAGTATATCTATAGGTGTAATGGCCTCTATCTCCTCAAAGCCCGTAGCTAAATGTATAAAAGCCTTTTTCATATTATTTATTACCTTCCATAATGCCTTGCTTTGCTAGCATGGCCGCTCCAACGATACCGGCATCATTGCCTAATTCTGCAAATTTAATGTTTTCAGGTGGTATGCCTGTGAAATATTTTGTCAAGGATACGTACTCCTTGCGTACCTTGTTTAAGAGAAAATCCCCAGCCTTAGATAATCCACCTCCTATTGCCACAATATCAGGATCTGTGGCAGTAGACATGTTCATAATACCAATGGCCAAATAATGAGCCAATCTATCTATTACTTTTGTACATAAAGGGTCGCCATTCTTGGCAGCATTAAAAATGAAAACACCATTGATGTTATCCGTTCTATTTCCTGTCATTTCCATCAGCATAGGACTCGTGCCCCCTTGCTCCAAAAGCCTCTTAGCATAAGAAATAATAGCAGTAGCAGAGCAAAACGTTTCAAGGCACCCATTATTACCACAGTTACAATCATAAAAGTTCTCGCCTACGATCATATGACCTATTTCAGTACCTACAGGACGCGAGCCGTGAATAATCTTATTATGTACGAAGATACCACCACCCACACCAGTACCAAGCGTGAATATGATACCCGACTCGGCACCTTTTAATGCGCCAGCCTCCATTTCGGCAATGCCAGCTAAGTTGGCGTCGTTGCCAACAAAAGCAGGAATATGTAGCTCCTTTTCCAACAAATCCACAATGGGAACATTGCTCCAACCCAAGTTAACACACGCCTTGATATTACCCGTTTTAACGTCTACAGGACCAGGAACACCAATACCCATACCCCCCACTTTGTCTATTTTAAATGATTGAATTAATTGTCTAGAAACCTTTATGATGTCTTGAATGATAGCCTCTTGCCCTCGCTTTCTAGCTGTTGGCACCGAAGCTGTTTCCAGTATGTTACCATTGATGTCTGTAAGTCCTGCGGCAATTGTAGTGCCGCCCAAATCGATTCCCAAGTAAATCATAATATCATTCTCCTTTGTTTGGTGATTATATTTTAGCATAAAATTAAAATAAAATGTTAAATTTTGCTTGAAATTTTATGTGGAATATAGTATATTTAACTAATAGAGCGGAGAGACCTCCGCTTTTTTAGTGCAACAAAACAATGCTTAAATTGGAGAAAAACAATGAGTGTATTAATAGTAGAAAATGTAAGCCACGGGTTTGGCGCTAGAACCATACTAGACAATGCCAGCTTTCGCCTACAAAAGGGTGAACACGTTGGACTAATAGGTGCCAACGGTGAAGGCAAATCCACATTTTTAAATATAATAACAGGAAAAATCAGCCCAGATGCGGGCAACATTGAATGGGGCAAACGAGCCAGTATTGGGTATTTGGATCAGCATTCAGCCCTAGAGCCTGGTATGACCATTAGAGATGTTCTAAGAACAGCGTTTCAGTCCATGCTTGATTTAGAAACAGAAATGATGAGCATATACGAAAAGATGGGTGAGGTAGAAGGCGATGAACTCAATGTCCTCATGGAAGATGCCGGAGACATACAGCACACCCTTGAGCATAGCGGATTCTATATTCTAGATGCCAAAATAGAAGAAGTGGCCAATGGGCTTGGACTTGGGTCAATAGGCCTTGACAGAGACGTATCCGAGCTGTCAGGGGGGCAACGAACAAAAGTCCTGCTGACAAAACTGCTTTTACAAGATCCTACCATATTATTACTAGATGAACCTACCAACTATTTAGATGTAGAACATATAGAATGGTTAAAAAGATACTTAAAGGAATATGAGAACGCATTCATCCTTATTTCCCACGACATACATTTTCTCAACGACGTAATCAACGTGGTGTATCATGTGAAAGAAGGCGAACTCACAAGGTATTCTGGCAACTACGATCAATTCATGGCCATGTACGAGGTAAAACAGCGACAAGAGCAAAGTGCGTACGAAAGACAACAACAAGAGATTGACCGAATGGAGGACTTCATTGCCCGCAATAAAGCCAGAGTAGCCACAAGAGGCATGGCGGCCAGTAGGCAAAAAATGCTAGATCGCATGGAAGTCATAGACAAACCTAGAGAAAAACCAAAACCAGTGTTTGGATTTAGAGAAGCAAGAACACCGAGCAGATTCATTGTACAAGCAAAGGATTTAGTCCTAGGATATGACAGCCCACTGACTAGGCCAGTAGAATTTGCTTTAGAGCGAGGACAAAAAGTCGCCATCAGAGGAACAAATGGATTAGGAAAATCTACATTATTAAAGACAATACTTGGCAAAATAGATGCCATAGCAGGAAATGTAGAACTAGGAGATTTCCTTCAGATTGGCTACTTTGAGCAAGAAGACACGAGAGGCAATAACAACACAGCCATCGATGAAGTGTGGAATGAGTTCCAGTCCATGACCAATGCAGAGGTGAGAACAGCCCTTGCAAAATGCGGACTTACCAACGAGCACATCACCAGCCAAATGATGGTACTGAGTGGCGGGGAGAACGCGAAAGTACGACTTTGCAAACTCATGCTAAGAGAAGCCAACTGGTTGGTGCTAGATGAACCTACCAACCACCTAGATGTAGAGGCCAAAGAAGAATTGAGACGAGCCCTACAAGAGTTCAAAGGCACCATACTCATAGTCTGCCATGAACCAGAGTTTTATGAAGGCTGGATTACCGATGTATGGAATGTAGAGGACTGGACCACCAAAATAGTATAAAGCACAAATAAAGTATTGACACCAAGCCATTGATATGATAGAGTAATCTAGCGACTTTATGGGCAAAAATTAAAATATTATTATATTACGTAGGTAAATTCTTGGTAGAATTTAGCAAGTAAGAGGAGGATAAAATGAGAGTAAAAGTAACACTAGCGTGCGGAGAGTGCAAACAAAGAAACTACAATACAACTAAAAACAAGAAAAACGATCCTGACCGTATTGAATTAAACAAATACTGTAGATTTTGCAGAAAGCACACAGCACACAAAGAGACAAAATAATTGAGTAGTTAGGAGAAGAGTTATGAATAAACCAGCTGAAAATGCTAAGAGACCTGGACTAATTGATTATTTCAAACATGTAAGGTTAGAGATGAAAAAAGTTATATGGCCAACGCGCAAAGAATTGGTATCATATACTTTAGTCGTTATATTCATTTGTACTGTTATCGGTCTAGCTATTTGGGGACTTGATTCACTGTTTGCAGCGGGCATCAAATTAGTTCTAAACAAATAGTAAAGGAAGAGAGTGCTATGACTGAGAATATTCTAAACGATGAAAAGGCTGCCCAAGGCCATTGGTATGTAATTCATACCTATTCAGGGCATGAAAATAAAGTAAAAGCTAACATTGAAAAACTTGTCGAAAACCGCGACATGCAAGACTTGATTTTAGAAATTACTGTTCCTACGCAGAACGAAGTGGAAATGAAAAACGGACAGAAAAAAATAAAAGTTCGCAAAATGTTTCCAGGGTATGTTTTGGTAAAGATGGTAATGACAGATGAGTCATGGTTCCTTGTTAGAAATACACAAGGCGTAACAGGATTTGTAGGACATGGCTCCAAACCAATACCCCTTACGCCAGAAGAATCTGAAAAGATGGGTATAGAGAGAACTTACTTCCACATTGACATCGAGCCAGGTGACAGTGTTAAAGTGATTAGTGGACCATTTGAGACCTTCATAGGTGAGGTTCAGGAAGTAAGCATGGAAAAACAAATAATTAAGGCTATGCTTTCTATTTTTGGAAGAGAGACTCTAGTTGAGCTCGAATTCGAACAAGTAGAAAAAGTTTAATAAATAGCAAATTTTTAGAAAGGAGATTATCATGGCAAAAAAGATTGACGCATATGTAAAACTTCAGATTCCTGCAGGTAATGCAACACCAGCACCTCCAGTAGGACCAGCACTTGGTCAAAAGGGTGTTAATATCATGGACTTCTGTAAGCAGTTCAATGCAAAAACAGCTGACCAACCTGGCATGACTATTCCAGTAGTAATCACTGTATACGCAGATAAATCTTTTACTTTTATCACAAAGACGCCACCGACACCAGTGTTACTGAAAAAAACAGCCAACATCAAATCTGGATCAGGTGTTCCTAACAAGACCAAAGTTGCTACAGTGACTATGGAACAAGTGAACGAAATCGCAAAAGTAAAAATGCCAGACCTAAACGCAGCTGATATTGATGCAGCAGCAAGAATGGTAGCTGGTACTGCAAGAAGTATGGGAATCGTAGTAAAAGAGTAAGTGGGAGGGTGATAAGCCCGTCAATACCACAAGGAGGACATTATGCCTAAAAGAGGTAAAAAATACGTAGAGGCTGCTAAGTTGTTTGACAAAGCTAACCAATACGACACAAACGAAGCATTTGATTTAGTTCTTCAAACAGCTAAAGCAAAATTTGACGAAACAGTAGAAGTTCACATCAGACTTGGTGTAGACTCAAGACATGCAGACCAGCAAGTAAGAGGAGCTATCGTTCTTCCACACGGAACTGGTAAAACACACAAAGTTTTGGTATTTGCTAAAGGCGACAAAGTGAAAGAAGCAGAAGCGGCTGGCGCAGATTATGTAGGAGCTGAAGAGCTTGCTGCTAAAATCCAAAACGAAAATTGGTTTGACTTTGATGTAGTAGTTGCTACGCCAGATATGATGGGTGTAGTAGGAAGACTAGGAAAAGTTCTTGGACCTAAAGGTTTGATGCCTAACCCTAAGTCAGGCACTGTTACCATGGATGTGACAAGAGCTATCGAAGAGATCAAAGCAGGTAAAGTTGAGTATAGACTTGACAAAACCAACATCATCCACTGTCCACTTGGAAAAGCTTCCTTTGGACAAGAAAAACTAGCTGAGAACTTTAATGCACTAATGGAAGCAGTTATTAAGGCGAAGCCATCTGCTGCAAAAGGTCAATACCTAAAGAGCGTAACAGTTGCCTCTACCATGGGACCTGGGATTAAATTAAATCCACTAAAGTTACACAACTAGTATTAAATAAGAAAAATTTACTGTAGACAGTAGGTAACCACCCCGCAAAATCTGTTTTGCGGAGTTATGATGTAAATCCTACCGAGGAAAGATATAAATTGAATTTATAGACCTTTTCTGTCTACGGGAAAGGTCTGTTATTTTATAGGCCTGACCGTAAAAACTAATAGAAGGGAGACCATAAAGATGCCATCAAAAGAGCATTTACAGCAGAAAGAAGCTGTAGTAGCTGAGATTAAAGAAAACCTTTCAAAAGCTAAATCTTTAGTAGTAGTTGACTACCGTGGAATTACTGTACAGCAAGCCAACGCACTTAGAAAAGGTATGCGTGAAGCCAATGTAGCATATGCAGTTTACAAGAACACTCTTGTAGCAAGAGCTATCCAAGGTACAGAATTTGAATCTCTAAAAGACGTACTACACGGACCAAGCGCATTTGCATTCGGACTTGACGATGCAGTAGCGCCAGCTAGAGTTCTCGCTGGATTTATGAATGAATATAAGAAAATGGAATTCAAAGCAAGCGTAGTAGAAGGTAACTTCTACGATGCAGCCGCTACAAAAGCGATTTCTGCTCTTCCATCAAGAGACGAGCTTATTGGCAAGTTCTTGGGAAGTATTCAATCACCATTATCAAAAGTTGTTCGTACATTCCAAGCGATTGCAGACGCAAAAGCGGAATAATCAAATAAAGCAAATAGCGCAGAATGCGTGAATCAAATTATAAAAGGAGAATATAAAAAATGAGTAAAGATCAAATCATTGAAGCGATAAAAGCAATGACAGTATTAGAGCTAAACGAGCTAGTAAAAGCTTGCGAAGAAGAGTTCGGCGTATCAGCAGCAGCTCCAGTAGCAGCAGCAGGTGCGGCAGTAGCAGCAGTAGAAGAGCAAACTGAGTTCAACGTAATCTTAATGAGCGCTGGTGCTGAGAAGATTAAAGTTATCAAAGTTGTTAGAGAAATCACTGGTC
>JAVBKP010000159.1:0-10750 GCA_031553975.1 Anaerovoracaceae bacterium
CAGCGTCGAGCATTCGCATGACTTCATCATCTTCTAGTGCCTTAATCACACGCTCTCCAGGTTTTGGTAGTTTGATTGGATCCAAGGCCTCTGTCAAGTTGTTTGTCATGATTTCATCTCGATACAGGTGTCTAAGCATGACTGTCAAAGATGATTTTTTTCGCGCAAGAGAGCGATTTCCATTCTCATAAATGTATATCACATCTTCTTTTTCTACCTTGTATCTCCTACAAAAATCTCCAATAAAAATATTTATATCCAGTGCTTTTAGCCGGTTAAACTCTTCTTCTGTCACATCTTTTGGTGCCTTAGCAGTGGTGATGTTTGTCTCCGCTATGAGATAGTGAAAAAAGAAGCGAATGTCTTGTAAATAAGCCAATCTGCTCATTGGCAGAACACTGCTCTTTAGATACATAAAAAAGCTACGCAAAAAATATGGTAGCTCCTTTTCAATCTCTCCGCATTTTTCAATGATTTCATTCTCATGCTGTATTAAATTATCTGGTTTGTCCGATTTGTTGTGGACTTTAATTTGTTTTTTTGTAGCCATCCTCGCTTCT
Source organism: Anaerovoracaceae bacterium (assembly GCA_031553975.1). Taxonomy (GTDB): domain Bacteria; phylum Bacillota; class Clostridia; order Peptostreptococcales; family Anaerovoracaceae; genus JAVBKP01. The sequence continues at coordinate 561 of JAVBKP010000159.1, forward strand.
CCATTGGGTTACCCATTATAAATTTCTAGTATGCTATTAATTGCTTCATTTTTTGTCATTATTGTAAGGTCTATCCAGTTCATCTCTTCATACCGCCTAAACCATGTCAGTTGTCGTTTGGCATAATGTCTCGTATTTTTTTTCACCAATTCGATGGCTTCTTCCAATGGATATTCACCCTGGATATATCCAATCATTTCTTTATATCCAATGCCTTTCATAGCGATGTTGACCGCCGTCAACCCCTGAGCCAATAACCCTTTGACTTCCTCTACCAACCCCATGTCCACTAGCATATCCACACGCCTATTCACCCTATCATAAAGCTCTGCTCGGTCTCTGGTCAAACCAACCAAAGTGAGCTCATACTCTTGGTTTTTCACAAAGGATTCTTCAAAAGGCCTCACTTTATCACCAGATTGTGCGATTTCTATTGCTCTAATGACTTTTCTTAGATTGTTGGGGTGGATTCTCTCCGCAGCAGATGCATCAAGTGCGCGAAGTTTTTCGTGAACATATTCATTGCCGTAGGTCTCAGCTTGCCTCTCTAGCTCTTCACGAAATCCTTTTTGCCCAATGGTTTCGGAAAAATCCATATTATATATCAGTGCATTGACATAAAGCCCTGTGCCTCCTGATATGACAGGTGTTTTACCTCGGTTTGATATATCTTTCATGTAGGTTCTTGCTAATTTTTGGTAGTCAAACACAGAAAAATCCTGACTCGGCTCTATTTCATCTACTAGATGATGTGGCACCGCTGCCAGTTCTTCTTTTGTCGGCTTTGCACTTCCAATGTCCATATATTTGTAGATCTGCATAGAATCCGCAGATACAATCTCTCCGTCAATGCGCCTTGCCACTTCTATGGCATATTCAGTTTTTCCAACAGCCGTAGGACCTACTATGATTATAGCTTTTGGCTTTTTATCAATACTTTTCATCTTTTTAGTATATCTCAAAATCTTGCTCGTTTCAATAAAAATCTGTGTTATAATACACTAATGAAGTGAAGAGGAGATTGTATGAAACAGTTAATTTTGTCATATGTACGCCTATTTGGAGGGCTATTTTTATACGGTCTTGGCATCGTAATCAACATAAATGCAGGGCTAGGGATGGCTCCTTGGGAAGTTTTTCACCAAGGTCTTGGCCACGTGATTGGAATAACCATGGGTCAGGCCTCTATCGCCATGGGTGTGCTCATTGTGGTTTTCAACTTTGCCTTTCGCGAAAAAGTGGGCATGGGAACCATTTTTAATATGATCTTCATAGGGCTTATCCTAGATTTTTTAATGCTAAACCACCTGGTGCCTACCTTTGAAAATATAATAATAAGGTTTTTAAGCCTCTTTGTGGGAATGTTTACCATCGCATTTGCCACTTACCTATACATCAGTGCTAAGCTTGGTGCTGGCCCTAGAGATGGGCTTATGATTGTACTGCACAAAAAAACTGGAAAATCTGTTAGATTTTGTCGTAATGCCATCGAGGTTACTGTTACCGTTCTTGGCTTTTTCATGGGTGGGACTGTTGGTATTGCTACGGTGATTATTTCAGTAGGCATAGGATACGTAACCCAATTTGTATTAAAGATCCTCAAATTAGATGTCAAAGAAGTCCAGCATAGATATGTAGATGATAGCATTCGTAGGTTATTGAAAAGACCTGGGTCGGAAAAATCAGAATAAATGATAAAAGGCAGCAATCTAAAAAGATTGCTGCCCTAATTATTGGTTTAAAACTTTATAAAGTAACTTCTGGATTTTTTAATACATTCCACTGCCCATCATAGCAGCAAATCCTAAAGCATATAGTAGAACTGTTCCAACGATTCCTAAAATAAATCCTATTAGCGCCCATTTTCCACATCCCTTTGCTTTTTTAGGCATAGAAGAATTCCATACTGCAAAAAGAATTAGACCTACAAGGGGTATGAAGAAAGATAGAATATTAAATCCTACCGATGACGCGTCCTCGGGATTTGATTGTGGGTTCACCACATTCCCTATAGGTTTTACTTCACAGCCACAGTTAACGCACACTACAGCTTCGTCATTGATTTCCTTGCCACATTTTCCACAAAACATTTTTAACTTCCTCCTCATTTCACTACTTGTGCCCGCTTAGTTCTCTGAATTAAGCTGACCATAACTACATATACTATTCCAGCTAAAATATTATTAATATTTAAAGCATTGAAAACATGAAAAACTATCCCATACAGCAAATAAAAAGTAGTGCTGTATTAATCATTCAACCCTCTTCCATCAAGAATTTGCTGTATACATTTTTCAACTCTGGTTTCTCTCGTTTTAGATTGTTTTGGTTGTGTGAAATACATAACATATTGCCTTTGCCGCACTGGTGTCAATGATTCAAAAGCAGTTTCTAGGACTGGGTTTTCTTCAAATTTGTTTTGTAATTCTTCAGGAATTATGAGGTCCGTACTTTTTTTAAATTCTACTTTCAAGCCAGCTATTTCTATTTCTATCGCTTCGCTAATATATGCAGCTAGCATTGTTTGCATTCCTTGTATTTGTTTTGTACTGGTGAACCTGATCTGGCGCGCTGCCTGGGTATTCTCTCCCATTTGGATTAGAACACCTTCTGGGTCTTTTAACAAGGCCCCTTTGACGAATAAAAGAGCACAATATTCTTTGAATGGTTGTATGATCACTACGTTGCTATTGTCAAGGGTGTAACCAGGTTTGCCCCACTTTATTTCTTCCGTCAACTCACAGCCAAGAAGGATGGTTCTTAATGCTTTCATTTCCTCTTGCCACGCTTTGGCTTTCTCTAAAAATTCATCAACCTTGGGGTTTGTTTTACTACTTGTCATTAAAGACACCTCTCTATTAATAGTTAGTGTACCATAATTGAAACGTCAAAATCAAGGTTTTTATTCTATGTGCAAATGGTGTATGGAGCCTTTTCGTTGAAATCTACTCATCCAAATCCACGCTACAATTGTGATGAACCCGTTGCACATCGTCGTTTTCTTCTAGGATGTCTATCATTTTGCGTAGGTTTTTTAGGTCGTATTCTTCTGTTGGGGTTGCTTCCATTGATGGCACGTACATAGTGTCGGCTTCTATGGTTTGGTAGCCTGCTGCCAAAATAGCCTCTAATACTGCGCTGAAATCTTCTGTGGCTGTTAGTATTTCAAAGCTATCATCGTACACCTGCATGTCTTCCATACCAGCTTCTAATGCTATTTCCATCAGTGCTTCTTCATTTATACTTTCGGTTTTTTCGATAATAATAACGCCTTTACGTCCAAACATATAGGATACACAGCCGTTAACGCCTAAATTGCCACCATACTTATCAAAAGCATGTTTCATTGCCGCCGTCACTCTATTTTTGTTATCTGAAAGAGTTTCTACAATAACAGCCACACCACCAGCACCGTAGCCTTCAAAGGTGCTTTCTTCGTAGCTCTCACCACCAAGTTCCCCTGTACCTTTTTTAATTGCCCGGGCAATGTTATCATTTGGCATATTGATGCCTTTTGCCTTGTCAATAGCGTGCTTTAGAGATATGTTGTATTCTGGATCTCCTCCAGCTTTAGCAGCTACGCTAATAGCCCTTGCGTATTTTGTGAAAATCTTTGCTCTTTTTGAATCTTGTGCGGCTTTTCGGCCTGCTATTGTTCCATGTCTTCCCATTTTATTGTTCTGCTTGTTAAATTTCCGTGATGTGACGAAAATTTTCCTACGCAGATTTCCTCCTCTATTTATTATTTTTCCAAATTCTTAAATGCCGTAGCCCAATTTACCCCAAAAAGTGGTACTTTTCGGGGGCCCCTCTTTTCATGATGGCTACTTCTCCAAATTCTTAAATGCCGTAGCCATCATGAGTTTTATCCTGTTTAACTGGTTGACTTCGCTGGCTCCTGGATCGTAGTCAATCGCCGCAATATTTGAGCGGTTATTGTATTTTCTCAAAGCCTTAATCATGCCTTTTCCTGTTACGTGATTTGGTAGGCACGCAAAAGGCTGCAGACACACGATGTTTGTAACCCCTGTATCCATGAGTTCAATCATTTCACCTGTTAATAGCCATCCTTCTCCGCATTGATTGCCTAAGGATACAATGCGTTTGGCTTTTTCGGCTAGTTCATTTATTCTCAGGGGTGCCTCAAATTTCTCACTGTTTCTATATGCTTTTCTAGCAATATTTCTAAGCCCTTCCATTACGGCAATTCCAATTTTGTTTGATGCCATCACCTTATATGAACCTGACAGATGTAAGTAATTATACTCCTTAGAATACATTCCGTAAAGGAAAAAATCTGTGAGTCCTGGCACCACGGCTTCTCCACCTTCTCGTTCTATGATGCTGACAATATCATTGTTAGCCGTCGGGTGGTATTTAACCAAAATCTCGCCTACCACACCTACTTTTGGTTTTTTTGCACCTGTTTTCTCTAATTTTTCAAAGTCTGAAATAATGGCCTTGATGTTGCGTCTAAAGGCTCTAAGGGTAGGTTTTTGTATCTCTACATTTATTTTTTCGGACCACTGTTCAAACAAAGCGTTTGCTGATCCAGCCACCTTTTCATATGGCCTAGTGGCGTATAGCACCTGCATGAATACATCACCATACAAAAGTCCCAAAATAAACTTTTTCGCAAGTGAAAATGTAATCTTAAACCCTGGATGTTTTTCAAGTCCTACATAGTTGGCAGATATAACTGGGATATGCTCCATTTTTAGTTCTATCAATGCTTTTCTCAGTAGTGCAATATAGTTGCTGGCACGGCAGCCGCCTCCTGTCTGAGATAAAACAACAGCTACTTTATTGATATCGTACTTGCCAGATTTCAGTGCCTCAATGACTTGGCCTAATGCTACAATGGTTGGAAAACAAGCATCATTATTGATATGCTTTAGCCCCTCTTCTACGGCATTTTTATCCACTGATGGTAATAAAACAAGGTTGTATCCCTCACTTTGCATGGCGGATTCCAAAAACTGGAAGTGCATCGGAGACATTTGTGGACAGAGAATGGTGTAGTCCTTTTTCATCTGCTCCGTGAACTGAACATGTTCAAAATCTGTACTTTTATGCTGAATTTTAAATAAGTTTGGATTCTTCTCTTGGGCTTCCATGGCCGCTTTTAGGGAACGTATCCTAATCTTAGCAGCACCTAGGTTATTCCCTTCGTCAATTTTAATCAATGTATACAATTTATTCTTAGGACGCAATATTTCTTCTACCTGATCCGTAGTCACTGCATCAAGCCCACAGCCAAAAGATGTAAGCTGAATCATTTCAAGCTCTTTATATCTTCCCACCAGAGACGCGGCTTTGTATAGCCTAGAGTGGTACATCCATTGGTCTAGCACACGAAGTTTTCCTTCTGGTTTTGCCAGATGAGAAATGGAGTCTTCCGTTAGCACGGCCATGCCAAAAGACGTAATCAGCTTATCTAATCCATGGTTGATCTCAGGATCTAAGTGGTATGGTCTTCCCGCCAAAACCACAGCCTTTTTACCATTTCTACGAACATATTTGATAATACGCAGGGCTTGCCTATGTACATCATTCTTAAAATGTTCATTTTCCTCTACAGCCGCCATTACAGCATCATTTATTTCGTCATAAGATATCCCCGCTCCTTGCATTTCTTCATACATGCGCCTTGTCAGCTTTTCTTTATCATCATAGGGCAAGAATGGATGGTGAAACGTAACACCATTATCCGCAAAAATATCGTCCATGTTATTGGCAATCACCTCCGGATAGGTAGCCACAACAGGGCAGTTGTAATGATTTGTCGCATTTTCGTCTTCCATATTTTCATGGTTAATCGATGGGTAAAATATTTCTTTAACCCCATTGTTTACAAGCCATTTAATATGTCCATGCACCAATTTTGCTGGATAACAAGCTGTATCGGATGATATGCTTTCCATGCCACTTTCATAGATTGGCTTTGAGGATTGTGGCGATAGGACCACCTCATATCCCAATTGTGTGAAAAGCCTAAACCAGAACGGATAGTTTTCATACATGTTCAGAACCCTTGGAATACCAATCTTACCTCTTGTAGCTTCGGCTTCCTCGAGAGGAATATAATCAAACAATCGCTTATACTTGTAAGCAAATAAATTGTATGTGTCGTCATGGGCTTTTTCAAGACCTGCGCCTATTTCACATCGATTTCCTGTAGTGAATTTCTTACCACTAGAAAATTTGTTGATAGTTAAAAGACACCTATTCTCGCAACGATTGCAACGTGCTGAACTAGCCACAGTGATAAAGTTCTCTAACTCTTCTTTATTTGCTATTGTAGAAACATCGTCTTCCATGTATCCTTCTTTTGATAGCAACGCGGCACCATAAGCCCCCATGTTGCCCGAAATATCAGGACGAACCACTTCTTTTCCCATTACTTTTTCAATGCTTCGTAGCACTGCATTGTTTAGAAAGGTGCCACCTTGTACCACCACTTTGTCGCCAGCTTCGCCTACATCCCTGAGTTTAATCACTTTATATAAAGCGTTTTTGATGACAGAATAGGACAGCCCCGCAGAGATTTCTCCAATGGTAACCCCTTCTTTCTGTGCCTGCTTTACTTTTGAATTCATGAAAACCGTACATCTTGTGCCAAGGTCAACTGGTCTTGGGGCGAAAATCGCCTCTTTAGCGAAGGTAATTACATCAATGTTCATTGACTTGGCATATGTCTCTAAAAACGATCCACAGCCCGAAGAACAGGCTTCATTGAGCATTATATTTTGTATAACCCCATTGCTAACCTGCATACATTTCATGTCTTGACCACCGATATCAAGAATAAAATTCACACCTGGCAAGAAATAGTCTGCCGCTTTAAAGTGTGCCATGGTCTCAATCTCGCCATTGTCAACGGAAAATGCCGCTTTTATCAATGATTCACCATAACCAGTTACGGTAGACCTACCTATGATCTTGCTCTGTCCATCAATTTGGTTTTCGTCTAGCAGGCTATAAATTTCAAGTAGCATCTTCCTCACAGTCTCTAGCGGATTCCCATTGTTATTCTCATAAAATAAGTAGACAAGCCTACCCAATTCATCAATCAAAGCCCCTTTGGTCGTAGTAGATCCTGCATCGATTCCTAAAAAAAGTTTTCCTTTAGCCGACTTGATAGATGTTCTTGTTACAGCATTTTTCCCATGTCTATATAAAAATTCATCATATTCCCCTTGATTTGCAAAAAGAGGCTCCAAATACTCAGAAGTGTTTTCATTTGAATGTTGTGACTTGCTAATCTTTTCTATGATCTTGTTCAATTCTATCGGTTCACTTTTATCTGAAAGTAAAGCAGCTCCCATAGCGACATAATACTGGGAGTTCTCTGGAAAAAACAGGTTTTCATCCTTAATCTTTAGGGTTTCTATAAATCGTTTTCTCAGCTCGGACAAAAAGTTAAGAGGTCCACCAAGGAATGCAATATTTCCTTTTATCTGTCTCCCACACGCAAGACCGCTGATGGTTTGATTCACTACAGCTTGAAAAATAGAGGCAGCAAGGTCTTCTTTTTTGGCCCCTTCGTTGATGAGAGGCTGTATATCTGTCTTGGCAAAAACACCACAGCGCGCAGCGATTGGATAGATTATGTTATGTTTTTTTGCAAGTTCGTTGAGTCCAGTAGCATCAGTATCAAGCAAGATAGCCATTTGATCTATAAAGGCTCCTGTACCGCCTGCACAAGTCCCATTCATCCGTTGCTCAATGCTGCCTTCAAAGAAGGTTATTTTGGCATCTTCTCCTCCTAATTCAATGGCAACATCTGTCTCTGGTATAAAAGTCTCTATTGCTTTGCTACAAGTAATTACCTCTTGTTCAAAAGGTATATTGAGCACCTTTGTCAATGATAGTCCACCAGAACCTGTAATAATAGGCCGTACTGTCAAATTCCCCACTTGATTATGTAAACCATCCAAAAGTTCTGTTGCCTTGGCAAAAATATTGGACATATGCCTTTCATAAACAGAAAATATTATTTTGTTTTCTTGATCTAATAGCACCACTTTTACGGTCGTGGAACCTACGTCAATTCCGAGTTTATAAAAACTCATAATTCACCTCATAAAAATAGAGCATGTGATGCTCTTATTAAAATAGCTTTTATCAATAGTATCGAGTAAATCTATAAGCCGAGTTCTGTATTAGACAATCATCTATCTAGGCGATATGTTACCATACCGCTCAAGCGACCTACCTACCGGGCAGCGACGAGCAATCGCCTTTTATGCCCTATTTGGTCTTGCTTCAGGTGGGGTTTACATTGACGCAGACAGTTACCTGTCCACCGGTAAGCTCTTACCTCACCGTTTCACCATTTCTTTACCCGAAGGTAAAGTTGTTTATTTTCTGTTGCACTTTCCTTGAAGTCACCTTCACCGGACGTTATCCGGCACCCTGCTCTGTGAAGCTCGGACTTTCCTCGTGTTACCCCCATAAATGGAATCCCACGCGATTGTCTGATTTACTCGATATAAACTAATTTTTAAGATTTTTATTCAACTCTTAGGATCTTGAGCATTTGACGCTCTTCCTCATATTTTAAATACACTGGATCTGTCGATATCTTATCCTCTAGGTTCATCTCTAACCCTTTAGCACGTTTAATATTAGCGTAAAAGCCTTCCATATTCCCAGCTTTCTCATTTATCTTGGCACACTTAAATACATGTTCCCAATTCTTAGGATCCATCTCCATAGCCCTTTCTATACTCTGCATAGCCCTGATAAAATCGCCTTTTCCTGCATAGCATACACCAATATCTGCATAAGAATCTGAATATCTAGGATCAATTTGTAGCGCAGCCTCATAGTCAGCAATGGCAAAATCAAACTGTCCGACATTTTGATACGCATCTGCTCTGGCAATGAAAATATCAATATTCCTCTCGCCCTTTTCAATAATACGTGTAAAATCTCCAATGGCACTCATATAATCGCCCAGTTGATATTCTGCAAGGGCTCTCGATCTTACAATAGCATCACGCATATCATCCCTAACACCTAGCTCTAACGCTTTGGCCAAGTCAGCTATGGCTGGCTCTGCATCACCTGCCCTTTGGGCACAAAGACCTCTATAAAAATAAGCATCGGCAGATTCAAGTCCCATACGAATTGCATCATCGAATTCATCGTAAGCATCTGTATAATTATCTTGTTTGATTAATGCAATACCTTTATAAAAGTGAGCATTTTCATGGGCAGAGTTAAATTCTAGTACTTTGTTTAATGCATCCACAGCCTCACTAATCTTATTCGCTTTTAACAAACAAATACCAAGATTATATGCGGCATCAATGTTTTTCCAGTTAAACATGAGAACTTTCGTATAATCCTCCGCTGCTCTAACAAACTGATCCGTCTGTTGATAGCAACGTCCACGGTTTAAGTGAGCCTGCTCTTGAGAGTCGTCAATTAAAATAATTTTTGAATAATCATCTATAGCCATGGCAAAATTACTTGTTTTCTCATAACACAGAGCACGCCTCATATATAAATCTGTTGAGTTCTCGTTGATATACAAAGCATCTGAATAGTATTCCACAGCATCTGATATTCTGTCTAGTTCTTCAGCACATAGCCCCATGCAAAGAAGCACATCAAAGTCATTTGGTTCTCTTTCATGTGTCCTTTGTAAGTATTCCATCGCCTCATAATGCTGTTTCATCTTTGCAAAAGAAATTCCAGTATTACGAACAGCCTCATGGTTCTCCGGATCTCCCTCTAGGACTTTCCCATAGGCAGCTATTGCCATATCATACTTTCCATATTCAAACATCTTTTGTGCCGTAGCAAGTTCAGAATGCTTTCGCTTTTCTTTGTCCCGCCTTCTTCGTTCCTTATCCTCAACATATACAACTACACCAGCCACTATTCCTATTGCGAGTAAGATAATAACTATTATTACTAAGCCCATATTGGCACCTCTTATATTATTTTCTCATTACACTATACAATCTTTAGTATAACATATTTATTACATCTAGTAAATAATATTAGAATTTTTAAAAAAACAACTTACCAATAGTCTATATGTGACAAAATGGATTTCCATTCACTTTTGATTTAATTATTTCAACTTTACCCTGTAACTTATTTTCCAGTTTTTTTGTCATATTGTCTATGAATAGCTTCTCTGTATGAAAATGCGTAGCATCTATTACTGCCAT
>JAVBKP010000126.1:0-19019 GCA_031553975.1 Anaerovoracaceae bacterium
AATGCAGCTGTTGAAGCAGCCAGAGCTGGAGAGCATGGTAAAGGATTTGCGGTGGTAGCAGAGGAAGTACGAAATCTAGCAGCACGAAGTGCGGCAGCAGCCAAAGAGACAACAGAGATGATTGACAATTCTTTAACAAGAGTGGATGTTGGATCTAAAATAGCCAACGAAACCGCAGACGCTTTAGGCAAAATTGTAAATGGCGTAACTGGAACTGTGGACATTGTAGCAACCATTGCAGAAGCTTCTTCCCAGCAAGCAAGTGCCATCGCAGAAATTGATCATGGTGTTGAGCAAATATCTAAAGTAACACAATCCAATACAGCATCAGCAGAAGAAAGTGCGTCTGCTAGTGAAGAAATGGCAGGACAATCGCAAATGCTACAAAGTATGATCAATGAATTTACACTGAAAGGTAGCAGATTGCGTCTAAAGTAAGTTTGAATGGAGGAAAAAAATGGAGCATTATAAGGCCATTGAAAGAGCTGATGCGCAGGTGTTTGATGCCATGCGCCAAGAATTAGACCGTCAAAGGAACAACATTGAGTTAATCGCATCGGAGAACTTCGTATCGGAAGCGGTGATGGAGGCCATGGGTTCCCATCTTACCAACAAATATGCAGAAGGTTACCCTGGCAAGAGGTATTATGGTGGCTGTGAAAAGGTTGATATAGTCGAAAACATAGCCCGTGACAGGCTAAAAGAGCTCTTTGGTGCGGAACACGCCAATGTGCAGGCTCACTCGGGTGCCCAGGCCAATATGGCAGTTTGCCAAGCAGTATTAGAGCCAGGCGATACGATTTTAGGAATGAATCTATCACATGGAGGACATCTTACCCACGGCAGTCCTGTCAATTTCTCTGGAAAACTATATACCATAATCCCTTATGGCGTTGGTGAAGAAGACCAAAGAATTGACTACGATCAAGTGAGGGAATTAGCCATAAAGCATAAACCTAAAATGATCATAGCAGGTGCAAGTGCCTATCCAAGAGCCATAGATTTTGAAAGATTTGGAGCCATTGCCAAAGAGGTGGGTGCGTACCTAATGGTGGATATGGCACACATTGCAGGGCTAGTAGCTACAGGGCATCATCAAAACCCAGTTCCCTATGCTGATTTTGTCACCTCAACTACACACAAAACACTTCGTGGCCCTCGTGGTGGTATCATTCTTTGCAGGGCGGAAAATGCGGCAAAAATAGACAAAGCTGTATTCCCAGGCATCCAAGGTGGCCCGCTGATGCATGTAATCGCTGCTAAAGCGGTGGCCTTTGGTGAAGCACTAAAGCCTGAATTCAAAGGATACATAGACCAAGTGATAAAAAATGCTCGGGTACTGGCGAAAGGGTTACAAGAGAAAGGCTTTCATATGGTATCAGGAGGCACGGACAATCACTTGATGCTTGTGGACCTTAGAAACCTCCAAATCACAGGAAAAGAGGCGGAGCATCTACTGGATGAAGTAGGGCTTACTTGCAACAAGAATACAGTACCCTTTGAGACTACCAGTCCTTTTGTGACAAGTGGTATTCGTATTGGTACAGCAGCTGTGACTACAAGAGGGTTTGTGGAAGAGGATATGCAAGAAGTGGCAGAACTTATTGACCTCGCATTGAAAGATTTTGAGAAAAATCAAAATGAAGTGCGTGCGCGCGTGGCCAAACTAAATAGCAAATATCCAATGTATCCAGGACTTTAAAACCTAAAATAAAGGAACGGATTGTATGACGAGTTGACTAAATAAGCTGTAGCAATGATAAAAATAAACAAGATGAAAGAGACTTCTACTACGGTAGAGGTCTTTTCTTTTGTTTGTAGCCTTTCCATTAGGGTGCTGACTTTGCGTTTTGGCAGGGTAGTGCAACCTAGGGCAAGGGCTACGAGAAGCACGGCATTTGTATAGAGATAATAGATTGACTCTGGTGTGAATAGCCCTGCACCATACACTCCAAACATGGCTTTGATGTAGGAAATACCAACAGAGGCACTATCAAAAGAGAAGATGACCCAGCTGATAATCACAAGGAGCATGGTATACAAGTGGCGTAAAGCATTTGGTGCTTTTTCCAAAACTTTTAGCATAAACATTTTCTCACAAATGAGGAGTATGCCAAAATATACACCCCACAGGACGAAATTCCAGCTAGCACCATGCCAAATACCGGTTAGTGCCCAGACGATGAGAATGTTCCTAATTTGCTTTATTAGCCCATGTCTATTGCCTCCTAGAGGTATGTATACATATTCTTTGAACCAAGTGGACAGGGACATATGCCACCTGCGCCAAAACTCAGTGATACTCTTTGACATATACGGATAGTTGAAGTTCTCAAGGAATGTAAACCCAAACATCTTGCCTAGACCGATGGCCATATCTGAATAGCCAGAGAAGTCAAAATAAATCTGGAAGGTGAAGGCTATGATGCCAAGCCATGCAGTGAGCACAGGCATAGTTGTTACATTTTGGGTGGAGATGGTATCCCAAAGCATACCTATGTTGTTGGCCAGCAGTACTTTTTTTCCAAGACCAATTGTAAATCTTCTAATCCCTTGGACAAACATATCAGAGGTATGAACCCTGTTTAGCATTTGCTCTTCTACGGTTTGGTACCTGACAATAGGCCCCGCGATGAGCTGAGGGAAGAGAGAAATATAAGTGCCATAGGCAACAATGCTCTTTTGAGCCTTTATTTCGCCTTTGTAGACATCTATGATGTATGATAAGGACTGGAATATATAAAACGAAATCCCAATGGGCAGAGGCAAATTTAGAGCCTCGATTTGTGTGCCAAATAGAGAATTTATGTTGTTGACCAAAAAATCAGCGTATTTGAAGAAAGCCAACAATCCAATATTAGATAGTATGGAACAGACCAACAGGATTTTGGCAGCGGAAAGTTTGTGTTGCCCTTTGAAATAGGCAATGCTACGGCCAAAACAATAGTCAGCAATGGTAGAAAACAGCATAAGAAACACATATACAGGCTCTCCCCAAGCATAAAAAAACAAGCTAGAGATAAAAAGTGTCAAGTTTTTCACAGGACGTGGGGACATATAGTAAACACCTAAGACAATAGGTAAAAAGTAAAACAAAAATAGTAAACTACTAAAAACCAAGATAAAATCTCCTTCCAAAAGTTGTATAAAAACCGTTTTATATCGAGTATGGATATAAAGATATGTCGAATATCGACACAAATGTTAAATAAAATCACACATATGGGTTAAATGTGTGAAACCGCCCGATTTATGGCAGCGACACCTGTGGAAAAGCCAAGCTGAATATTATAACCACCAGTGTCTCCATCAATATCTAGTAGCTCACCAATGACATGAAAGCCTTCGTACTGCTTTAATTCACAGTTTTTCATGTCAACGTCACTTAGGTGTACACCACCTGTTGTGGCCATGGCGATAGCATAGTCGCCGACTTTGCTTACCTTAAATGTATCATTTGACAGCATAGAAACCACGTTTTTCAATTGGATTTTGGACAGTTGAGAGGATTTTTGATTTTTCCCATAGCCAAGCCGCTCTAATACAATCTCTATAAATCGCTTAGGCAAAACCTCTTTGAACTCATCCAAAAGGACGGTGGCAATTTCTTTGTTATTCCCGGTTGTTATCTTGACCAATCGGTTCAATAATTCTTCCGTGTTGAGCTTGGAAATATAGTTCAAACTAATGTTATCGTCACTTTGTACGTAGCGACTGATGTCCAAAATACCTGGACCAGAAAAACAATGATGGGTAAAAAGAACATCGCCTATGATATGGTTCTTTTGTCCTACAGTGATTTTGGTGCCTCTGATGGCTATACCGCTGATGCTCGCATATGGATATTGATGAACATAGATTGGTGTCAATGCGGGACGCATAGGGGCTATGGTGATGCCTAGTTTTTCTAGCACTTCTATGATACTACCATCAGAACCAGTGGTAGGATAGGACTTACCACCACAGGCTACAATGATGGATTTGGCAGTAAAGACCTGCACCTTACTAGATGTTGTATCAGTGACCGTTATCGTATATCTGTCTACGCTTTGATTATCCCCATTGTTACAATGATCATGGGCCACTATTTGGGTGACAGAGTGGCTATATAAGAATGTAAAACCGTTCTTTTCACACCTAGTAACCAAACAGTCTCGGATTTCTTTGGCGTCCATGGACGCTGGGAAGACCTTGCCGTCTTCCCGCGCCCAAAGCTTTACCCCGCTTTGGGCAAAGAAATCCATCATATGGGTATTGCTGTATTTGTACAGCAAAGACCGAATAGCGTTGCCATTCGGTCCATAATGTTTGACAAATTCCTTTATGCTACCAGCTTGGGTCACATTGCATTGACCACCGCCAGACATAAGCAGCTTTTTGCCACAGGCGTTTGTCTTTTCTATGATAAGCCCTCGTAGGGGGCGGGGGCAGGAGGCACCGGCAAATAGGCCGGAAACCCCTGCCCCTATTATGATTACATCGTAGTTCATTTTAATCCATTATCTAATAGTAGAGTTTTAATTTACTTTATTATAGTACCTTTTTTCTTTAAACCATGCAAGCGTTTCTTCTGAGGACATGAGTGAATCAAACGCAGGAAGATAGGCTAAAAAGTCTTGGGAAAATCCGTCGTATTCCCTAGAAACCTCCTTGCCATTTTTTAAGCTATAGGTGACACGGAACATATACTGACCAGAAGTAGGGTCCACAGACTTTTGCCTGTATTTGGAGTGGGCCAGCTTTTCTATGAAATTAAGGTGAATGTTCCTCATATACTGGATGTTTTCTGGCGCAGATAAAGTGATATTATTATGATAAACATTCCCATGACTATTGTCATGATATTGGGTAGAAACCACATAGTGATAAATGTCAAAAGAGGTAAAAATATTTTGTCTAAATGTGACAGAGGCTACCTCCTCAGCATTTGGAACATAATCTTGGTATTTGAAAACATCTATAGCAAAGCAAAATAAGAATATAGAGGCACACAAAGCGAATATCCCAAATCTCTTGAGGGCGTTTTTATGAAAGATACGAAGTGTTTTGGTCAACATTACCTCTACCAAGGCAAAGGCGAAGGTACCGCCCACAAGACAACCAGCATAGATTGCATACTCGTGCCTAGTTAGGGTTGAAGCTTGCAATCCAAAGAGTCCCATGCCCATAAAGGTCAATATGTAACTTACAAATAAAGCCACTGGCCTAAATACAATGGATTCAGAGGCACGTTCTAGTTTTCTACGGTTGTATATAGGGTAGCAAAAGGCAAGGAGAACCAAAGCTATCCCTAAGTATATCATCATCCAGGAGCTACCAAGGCCCAGCGTGCTGAGAGAAATATGAGTTGGGTTTACACCAAACGAAAAAGGCGATATGACAGCCATGAATGTGTGAAATCCAGCACTAGGCGTATACCCATACAAAAATCGATAGGCAAAACTTTCGATTATTCGTATTATAACAGGGACAATGCCAAGTAGCCCAATAGAGGCTAACAAGTGCATGTAGAGGTTGCTGGTGATCATAGCGGCAAATACTGCTACGGCAAACACCCATAGGGAGACGACTAAAGCATAAAGCATCCAATGGCCAATGGCCACATTGGTGAACACATCTATGCTAGATTGTGTCAAATAAGTTGCGCCTTCTTCAAAGAACTGTGTCATAATTACAACAGGTTTTTTGATAGCAAAGAGCATAGCGCCATTGATTAAAATTGGAGCTATGGTCATACCTAAACCCAAAAGTATATTGCTGCTAAGCAAGGTACTTCTCTTATGGGGCATGCTGTGAATCACAGCAGTTGACCCGATATCATGGAGATAATGAAAAAGGGATAGAGCCACTAGTATTGGTACAAATAGCATAACCAGCATGGAATTCAAATCCTGAAACCCTAAGATGGATTGAACCATATAAGCAGCGGCTTCGAGGGGAGAATAAGTAGAGTTAACCGTGGTTGAACTATAGGAAGTATCAGCTAGTACAATAGGCAGTATGATGGTCATAAAGTAGGCAAGGATACTGCCAACGGGAATAAACCAATAGCGTCTTATGTTTTCTGCTATTAAATGTATGGAAAGGATATTCATGGCAATTCCTCCTCTTCTTCCGCTTTGAAATAGGCAGCTATGTCAGCTGGCACTGTGTAGGTAAAGCATTTTGTTAAATTTTGGCCTTGCAGCATTGTCTGAGGCTCATCCGTAGCATCGGACAAAGGCAGAAAAATAATATCCACTTGATAATACATGTCAGGGAAAGAAGATGGAAGAGGCTCACTGTCTTCCATTATATCCCTTATGCGATTAGTGTCAGTGATTACCATCAGATCCGGTGTTGCAACGGGCACAACGGTAAAGTCACCAAGTATTGGAATGAGAGCGCCTTTGGACGGATCAACTTTTTGTATGGCAATATAAGACACCACAGATGGGTTGATTAGTAGCCGCTCATAGAGTTTATTCTCTTTTAGCCACTTTATGGTATTGGTGAACTTGTCTGTGACATTCACTTGATAATACACAGAATCAGGTGATGAGGCGACAACATTTAGACCATGGGTATTGTTGCTTGTGGGTATGTCAGGGGGGCTTGCCCAAAATGTCAGCGTTGCTAAGGGGTTTTCTGCATGTTTCAAATCCTTGTAGCTAATAGCAAATAAATCCCTAGCCACGGCATCAAACAGACCTTGGTTACGGTATACAGAAATAGTTTGCATATGGCTAGACAGGGTCATGGCCTCAGATTTTGGTATATCCGCGTGAAGGATAGGCAAGTTGCTTCTATACTCACGAGAGGATTTAATTGCTACATAATCATCACTTACTTGATCTAGTGGATCCGTGGCAAGATAGGATCTAGTTAAATGCGTGCCATTGCTTAGGGTATAGTCAAAGGTAATGATGTTTGACAATGCGATATTTTGTTGCAATTGTATATATAGTTCAGGGGGCACACTGCTGGCGATCATTTCGTTGCGTTGTGCTAATAATTCATTGAGCTTTTCCCATGACATAGCAGCACCTTCTGCCTTGTTTTTTAAAAAATACTGATGGAGATTTATAGCTGCTTCTTTGTTGGCTTCTGTGACCAAGGTCATGTAGCCAGGCTCTAAATTTCCTTGGGTTCCCGTGCTGGCCTCAGTGATATACACAGACTTTACATCTGAGATGTCTGGTATTTTATTTTCATAACCAGTCACATCAAATTCTTGTGCTAGGAAAAACACAGCCACAATGGCAAAATAGACAGCAAATCTTTTATATGTAATTTCATTGAATATTTTAAAGGTTTTGGATAATATCATCTCCACGGCCATAAAGCTAATGACCGCACCAAAGAAAAATTTATTATAGGTAGAAGGTCCGTTATAAAACCCTATGAATGACATGCCCACAAACGTGACAAGGTAGCTAGTTAAAAGACGAATAGGCTTAAATACAATGGAGCTAGCCGCTCTTTCTAGAGGCCTTTTGTTATAAACCAAACTACCCCCTACAAAGCATAGGAGGATAAGAGTGGCATACCAAATCAGCCAGCCCGTTGTCATTGGCTTTTGTGTGCCATTGGTTGTCCAAAGGGGTGATAGTGCAGAGGCAAAGGCTTGAAAGCTTGGCGAGTATGAAGCCCCGTACAAAAACTTCGTAAAGTAAGACGGAAATATGCTTAATATCATGGAAGGTGCCGCCATGAGAAGACCGGCCACAAGTACATTACCAAGTAGATTGCCCGTGATTGTGGAGGCAAAGGCCATGATGGCAAAAACAATGAGAATGATAATGGCTGTTTGCCAAATCCATGCGATGATATCGCTTATGGCAAAGGCATCATAAAACAAACCTTTTAAGGCATCATGGGTTGGAACCTCCACAGGCTTATGTATGAGCAGCATCATCACGCCACATATGAGTGCGGGGAGGATGCTCATGATGATGCCAGACACAAAGTGACTATTGTACAAAGTGCTACGCTTAAAAGGCAGGGAATGGATGAGGGCAGTCCCACTGATGCTGTACAGATAACTAAACAGCACCAGTGCGGTGATCACAGGTGTGATCACCGCCGCTACAATATGTAGCGGACTGCCATGATGCAAAAGGTTTGTCAGATACTCTCCCATATTGTATAGACGGTCGTATTTCATCAAAATAGGAAAAACAGCTACCATAAAATAAGCCAATGTTCCCAATACTGGTATAATCCAGTACTTTCGTAGGTCCTCTGCTATAATCTTTGGTGAGATTTGTAAAAAGTTTTTCACGGAACACCTCCTACTTGTTTAAATCAATTAAGCATCTATCAATTATATAAAAATTGCTGTATTCACCATTGTGGGCTTTCAAGAATGCTTCGCTATATCTTACACAAATATATAGCTTGTGGCTCGCCACGGAATCATAAGAATAAGAATTTGCACGAGAAGGGGTAGAATTGCTGATTAACGCCATGATTTCCGCTTTGTCTGTAATGACTTTTCTAGTGCTTGACGGGGTAGGTGGGGTTAGACCAAAGTTATTGATCTCTTCCACGGAAGTCATTTCTTTGTCATATTTGTCATAGGTGAGGCTATTGTAGCTATTTTCATCTAACACCGCATAAGCCACGTCATCTATATTAAGCATAAGGCGATCATAGTAACCTTTGGACTTTAGCCAGTCTATGACTCTTGTATAGCTGTCACCAATCTTAAAATTCATGAACTCACTTTGATATGCAGTGAAATCTTGGGGTGATGAGGACACGCGTCCATCGGATATTTCCTTAAAATGTCCAACAGACTGTGCAGTACTTGCAAAACTCATTGAAATCAAGGAACCTTTAGGCATAAAGATGCCCTCAAAAGATTGGTCCATAATATCGGCCTTTAGCAAACTATATAACTCGATTTGTTCAGTTTCACTAAGGACAATAGGTTCGCCAGCCGCTACGGATGAAGTGACTGTAAGCTTTTGGAAAGCATAGGGATCCATTGTCAGTGCTTCTGATGTATACATTAGGTTAGAAATATTCATTTTTTGCTTAAACTCTGTAGACCCAATGATCTTTTGGTAATCAGGATTGATAAACAATTTTTCATTTGGGATGGAGAAGTAGCCTCTTTCCAATGAGGTGCCGTTTTTCATTGCATAATCAAAATAACAGTTAAACAGAGCAGATTCAGTAGGGTATGCCTCATTGCGTATATCTATTAGACTGGCATGGAGGTCTATGGCTGCTTGTATATTTTCAGGATCTGAGAATTCAATTCTATTTGAATTTTGTTTATAATTACCATTGTTTGGAGATAGCAATGAGCCCAAAATATCCTCATCGATATACATTGATTTTACTTTGCCAGCATCGGGTAATTTTCGCTCATACCCAGTGATGTCTATATTTATGCCCACGATGAAGAGGGTAGAGCATAGGGCATAAATGCCTAGGCGGATAAACATGTTTTTGTTAAAGATGGACCAGCTTTTAGCTAGTACCAACTCCATGATGATGAAGGTAAGCAAGCCGCCAATGGCAAATCCAATATAGACAAAAGGTGAATGTAAGGTTGATCTATAGGAAGTCTGAGGTGCTAGGGCGGTAAAAAAAGCACCAAAAGCAGTCATGCCCAAAAAAGTGATAATAAAACTAATAAACAAAGCCATGGGACGTAAGGTCATAGAGTCAGAGACCCGCTCTAGTTTTTTTGTTTGGTATACATAATATCCCATGCCCAACAAAACAATAGCACTGAACGCGTACCACAATGTCCAGCCAATATCAAAGCCTGTGTCGTTACTAAAAGGCCTTAGTACAGGACTGATGGATATCATGATATTGTTGAAATCAGAGGAAGCCACGTAGCCTACTAAGAAAGAATCAAAGTAAAAGGTAAGAGTCAGCAAAATCCCACTGGTGAGAAAAACTAAGGTGCAAGACAACAAAAAGTGAAATAGTTGATTCCCAGATACTGAGGCGGCGAAGCAAGCAATGGCATATATAACCAGTACAATAAGGGCTGCCTGCCACATCCAATCTAAAACGGACAGCGGAGTAAAAATATCTTTCATCGTGGGTGTGTTAGAACCATTCTCGTATACTGGATTCAAGACTGGCTTGTGCATCATCAGTAGGATAAGACCATTAAATATAATGTGGGCAAGACTCATAATAGAGCCAGAGGCAACATGGCTGGCATACAGACCAGCCCTAGTCACAGGCATAGCATGGACTATGGTGCTAGCACTGACACTGTGCATGTACTTGAAAAGCACTACAGCAACACATATGGGAATAACCACATTCTCAAAGGCAAGAAATCCATTTGTACCTGACAACGTACTTTGGAGAAGATAATAATTTTCGTTTAGGGTACTGTATGAAATCAATATGGGAAATATAGTAGTTAAGAATCCCGCCAAAGTTGCCAGCACAGGCAGAGGCCAAAACCTTCTAAAGTCTTCCACCATAAGGGCTTTGCTAAATAGAGGCGATTTTGCGCCATTTGCTTTTGGAAATCCTTTAAAAAATAATGCTTTCAATGTCACTATTGCCACCTCCTATTTCATAGATAAATATTTCTTCAAGGCTAAGAGGAAGCAAGTCAAAAACAGCAGGATTTTGTTTGCTGATTGCAGTCTCCACGTCTTCTTTTCTATTTTTGACAATTAATAGGTCCATGCTACCTCGAGATTCTTGATGCATAACATTTAGGCCCTCGTAGGGATCTTCTGGTCTTTTGGAGAAGGCTACTTGGATCTTGTGAATATCGGTTTTTAATTCATCTAAATCTCTTTCTATGATCATTTTGCCATCTCGGACAATGCCTATTGAATCACAAATTCCTTCCATTTCTCTCAAATTGTGGGAAGAAACAAGAACAGTCATTTCTCTTTCTGCCACATCCTCTACTACACATTTCCATACCAGTTTTCGGACGATTGGGTCAAGTCCGTCAATGGGTTCATCTAGGATTAGATATTCTGGCATAGAGGACATAACCAGGATGAAAGCGGCTTGTTTTTGCATACCTTTAGAGAACTTGTTTAGCTTGCGTTTTTCGCTAAGATTGAACTGAGTTAGCATATGGTGGTAACGTTCATCACTCCATTTTGGATATATGGATTTATAAAACCTAGCGGCATCTTTCAAATTGTAAGAGGCAAAGAAAAATAAGTCATCAGGGATGAATCCGATGCGCTCCTTGATAGAAACGTTTTCGTATACAGGCTGATTGTCTATGAGAATATCACCGTCATCTTGCACCAATACGCCGGTCAAATGTTTTATCAAGGTGGTTTTACCAGAGCCATTTACCCCAACGAGGCCATAGATTGAGCCTTTTCGCACATTTACATCTAAACCATTGAGGGCGTTTGTACCATCAAAAGATTTGTATAGATTGTTTACTTGTATCATTGTTTTAGTCCTCCTCTGAGATATTAGAATTTTTGTTAAACATAGGCGCGTTTTCTAAAAGTTCTTTGACAATAAGTGATAAATCCTCCTGGGGAAGACCTAGGAATAGCATTTCATCAAGATTATGTTTTAATTGTGCTTTTAGCTCAGACAGCCGTTTTTCATCCATGGATTTGTCGTCTACTTTACAAACAAAGCTACCAAGCCCTGACACAGTGTAGAGAAATCCTTGGTATTCTAACTCCCGATATGCCTTTTGGATGGTATTAGGGTTCACGGTGAGCGTTTTAGAAAGCTCTCGAACAGAGGGCATTTTGGCATCAGGGAGCAAAACTTTATTTATAATTAGAGATTTAAAATTGTCTACAATCTGTTCATATATTGATTTTCTGCTTTTTAGATCAATTTGAAACATAAATTTCCTCCTCTCTATATATTTTGCGTTATTTATGATAATATTAGTAGTATTAACTAAACTCGTAGGTAAAGTTTAGTGGCATATTAAGTGTACTATGTGACATAGTACACTGTCAACGATTATTTTTGAAGTTATGAGGATTATTATGGAAAGCAGAAAAGGAATTAAAATTTGGATTATTATAATTGTCGTAGTGCTTGTCATTAGCATACCTGGTGCCATACTTACACTTGGTATTAAGGGCATGAGCAATGGGATCATAGGGAACCAGTCTAGCTATGAAACTGGATTTAATGGGCCATATATAGGTGTATTACACATACAAGGCGCTATTGCTGATGTAGCAGCAGATCCATTGTCTGGCGGTGTTTCGTACAATCACCAGTGGACCCTAGATGAATTAGATAGGCTAATGGACGATGCATACAATGAGGGGCTTGTGCTCTTCATAGACTCGCCAGGTGGGGGGATATATGAGACTGACGAATTATATCTAAAAGTAAAAGAATATATTGAGTACACAGGAAACCCAGTATATGCGGCCATGGGCTCTATGGCTGCCTCAGGTGGTTATTATACTGCCGTGGCGGCTGAGAAGGTATTTGCCAATAGGAATACGCTGACAGGGTCTATTGGGGTGACCATGGGGACGTTGTATGATATATCTGGATTTTTAGACCGATATGGAATCAAAGCGACAACCATTACTTCCGGAAAGAACAAGGCCATGGGGGATATGAGTCAGCCACTGACAGTGGAGCAAAAGGAAATTTTTCAATCGATATCTGATGATGCCTATAATCAATTCGTAGGAATCGTAGCCAAAGAGAGAAATATTAAAGTTACTGATATGTACGCCATTGCAGATGGTAGAGTGTATACAGCGTCCCAAGCCTTATACTATGGTCTAGTAGATGAACTAGGCACTGTTGATGATGCCGTTTGGGATATGTCTGAGAAGTATGGTCTAGAGGATTGTTATGTAGAGGATTTGTATTATGAGGACAATTCATTTCTTTCTCAGCTGATGAGACTTCAGACCAATGTACAGATTCCAGGAGAGCTAGGTGCTGTACTTAAGCTAACAGGAAAGACGGATTTGCTAAATGATGAGATGCCAATAAGCTATATGTGTGAATTCGGCAAATAATTCACAAAATGGAAAGCTCCCTTTGTCTGCTTTAGTAAGCAATAGACCAAGGGAGCCTTTTTATATAAAACCTTCCGGCACACCCATGTAGGACGTGCCTAGGGTTTTGCAAAGTTATGTAGTTAATATTGCACAAACAAAGGTTGAATATACAGGCAAAATTTGGTATTATTAAAAGAGAAAAGTAAAACGAAGAGGAAAAGAAGAAAAAGTCAAGAGAGCATAGTTGATGTTAAATGAAAAGAGAAAGCCATGGGAAAAAACAATATTAAAATTGGCAGCGAAGTGGAAATCAATTTAAAACAATTTAGCCATCTTGATTTGCATGCAAAGACAAAGCTACAATCCATGACGGAAGATGAGAGGGATTTTAAAGTTGATAAAATTAAAATCAACGGAAAGCCCTTTGATTTAATGCAGGGAATACCGATGCAAGCTTGTTTTAAGGGTGAGAATTGCACTTTGATTTGTGAATGCAGATTGATTGAAGAGAAAGCAGATGGTTGCGAAAGCCTAAAGCGAATTACCCGATTTGATCAAATACAACCAAGGCAGTATGACCGCATAAAGGCAATGGCCTCGGTGAAGTATATGGTAATACAAGGCGGTAAGAATGTGGGAGAGGTATATGAAGGCATTGTAGAAGACATGAGTATTAAAGGTGCCGGCATCATTGGGCCTAAGTTTGTAGAAAAAGACTCTGTTCTTAGAATCAATATTCATCCAGACCTTGGACCAAACAGCGATATTCAGGTCTATGGCAAAGTGGTAAGAGTAAAACAGAAGAATGACAAGGGAAAGATTATGTTTGAAATCGGAACCGAATTTATAACCATATAGATAACACAAGCAACAAGTGAATAAGAGTAAAGAAAAAAACTTGACACACCCACCAGGGTGTGTTATTTTGTAGTAGGGAGATTTATAAATGTTTGAAAACGTAATTGAAATGTCTATGCTATATGATTTCTATGGAGAGCTTCTTTCGGACAAGCAAAAGGCTGTCATGCAGTTTTTTCATGAGGAAGACTTGACACAATCAGAGATAGCGGACCAGCTAGAAATAAGCAGACAGGCAGTTCACGAGGCGATAAAGGCTTGTGAAAAATCACTCCACGAGTTTGAAGACAAACTGGGATTGGTGGCTAAGTTTAAGAATGTCCAAGAGACTCTTAAAAAAAATGATTCATTGTTAGAACAAATTTTAGATGGTGATATTCTAGATGGCAAAATAACAAAGCTCTTATTGCAAATAAAATCAAATAACGAAAAGTTACTTGAGATTGAAAACAATTAGTTAATACCAAAAGGAGGATAACCATGGCATTCGAAGGATTAAGTGAAAAGCTGCAAGGCGCGTTTAAAAAACTTCGCAGCAAGGGTGTCCTGACAGAAGCTGATATAAATGAGGCGATGAGAGAAGTTAAACTGGCTCTCCTAGAGGCGGATGTCAACTTTAAGGTAGTAAAGCAGTTCGTTGATACGATTAAAGAAAAATCAATGGGTGAAGAGGTATTACAGAGCCTTACACCGGGACAGCAAGTTGTTAAGATTGTAAATGATGAGTTGGTAAAAATATTAGGTGGGACAGGTAGTAAACTTACATACTCGCCTAAAGGCTTTACCGTCATACTACTGGCTGGACTGCAAGGCGCAGGTAAAACCACAACAGCTGGTAAACTAGCGTTGTACTTAAAGAAAAATGGTAAAAAACCAATGATGGCGGCTTGTGATGTATACAGACCTGCTGCTATAGACCAACTAGAGATTGTTGGTGAAAAAGTTGGTGTGCCTGTTTTCACCATGCGAGGGGAAAATAGGCCTGAAGTCATAGCGGTAAACGCTATTAAAGATGCTGAATATAAAGGACATGACGTCCTTATATTAGATACATCCGGACGTCTTCACATTGATGAAGGCTTGATGGAAGAACTTGTAAGAGTTAAAAAAGTGGCAAGGCCACATGAGATCCTTCTTGTAGTAGATGCCATGACAGGACAAGATGCTGTCAACGTGGCAGAGGGTTTTAATGAAAAGCTTGGTGTTGATGGAATCATCATGACAAAGCTAGATGGAGACACTCGTGGCGGCGCGGCGCTTTCTACAAAGACGGTTACAGGAAAACCGATTAAGTTCATGGGTATGGGCGAAAAACTAGAAGCATTAGAGCCTTTCCACCCAGAGCGTATGGCATCTAGAATCCTAGGTATGGGCGATATGATGAGTCTCATCGAAAAAGCCCAAGAGGATTTTGACGAGGCCAAAGCCGCTGAAATTGAAAAGAAAATGGCTAAGAACCAGTTCACACTGGAGGACTTTTTAGATCAAATCGCCCAGATGAAAAAAATGGGAGGCATCACCAAGATACTTGAAATGATGCCAGGTATGAATGATAAGGCGCTAAAAGACGTCAATGTAGATGAGAAAGAATTTGTCCATATGGAGGCTATCATTTTATCCATGACAAAGGAAGAGAGAAATGACCCATCTACTATCAATGGAAGTCGCAGAAAGCGTATTGCCGCAGGAGCGGGACTTCCAGTCAACAAAGTAAACAACTTATTAAAGCGGTTTGAAGAAGCGCGAAAAATGATGAAACAGTTTTCAAATGCTCCAAAGTTTAAGAAAAAGAGAATGTTCGGCGGCTTTGGCGGATTTTAAATAATTGAAAAAATCGAGGAGGAATTATAAAATGGCAGTAAAAATCAGATTAAAAAGAATGGGCGCAAAGAAGAAGCCTTTTTACAGAGTAGTAGTAGCGGATTCTCGTTCACCAAGGGATGGCAAATTCATCGAGGAAATTGGTACTTATAATCCAATCACCAATCCAGCAGAAGTTAAAATTGATGCTGAAAGAGCTAAATACTGGGTTGGAACTGGTGCACAACCTACAGATACTGTAAAAGCATTACTAAAGAAGCAAGGCGTTCTTTAATATAAAGGGGATATGAGATGGTAGAATTGGTTAAAATGATCGCCAAATCTCTTGTTGACAATCCTGATGCAGTGGTAGTATCTGAGACAGAAGATAGGCAAACTACTGTTATAGAAGTTCGCGTTGCACCTGAAGACATGGGTAAAATCATAGGCAAACAAGGTAAGATAGCGAAAGCTCTGAGAACTGTTGTAAAAGCAGCAGCCACCAAGGAGAACAAGAGAGTGATTGTAGAGATCGTTCAATAGACAAAAATGGGGGCGATTGCCCCCATTTTAACTTTTGCGCGAAATACAAATAATTGGGATATTATGAAAAAAATAGATAAATTTAAATTAGGACAAATCACAAGTGCTGTGGGTCTCAAAGGTGAAGTGAAAGTATATCCATACACGGACTACAAAGAGCGCTTTGAGGAACTTACGTGGCTGTATATTGAGAATGAAAAAGTGAATATCGAAAAAGTTCGGTATCAAGGAGACCTTGCCATCATCAAATTTGCGGGTATTAATGACCGCAATGAGGCGGAGGCAGCTAGGCAAAAGTACTTGTTCATCGATAGGGAAAATGCCAGAAAGCTGCCAAAGGATACGTATTATATTGCGGACTTATTAGGGCTACTTGTGCTAGACGAAAATGGACAGCAAGTAGGTACCCTAGTGGACATAATCCAAAATACGGCACAAGATTTATATGAAGTAGAAAAACCTGCTCGTGATAGTGAAAAGGGAGAGCGATTCCTGATTCCGGCTGTTGACGAGTTTATTATAGCAATAGACATGGAAAAGAGGCAGATGACAGTTAAGCTAATCGAGGGACTTGTATAATGAAAATCAATGTGCTTTCTATATTTCCAGAGATGTTCACCCCTGTGGTGAGTGGTAGTATATTAGGCCGCGCAGCAGACAGAGGGGCTATAGACATTCGCCTGCTTGATGTGCGAGATTATACAAAGGACAAGCATAAAAAGGTAGACGACACTCCTTTTGGCGGCGGTGCAGGCATGCTCATGTCGGTAGAGCCGTTTTATCATGCTCTTATGGATATAGGGGCAGAGAACAAAAAAGTGATCTACATGTCACCAAGGGGGACGGTTCTAAATGAATCAAAAATACTGGAATTATCCAAATTACCTGAATTAACAATACTTTGCGGGCATTATGAAGGCATAGACCAAAGAGTGCTTGACCAGTGGCATGTGGAAGAAATCTCAATAGGGGACTATGTTCTAACAGGTGGGGAACTCCCGGCTATGGTGCTAATTGATGCAGTGGCTAGAATGATACCAACGGTGCTAGGAAGTGAAGATTCCCACAAAGAAGAATCAATATATTCAGGCTTATTAGAATATCCACAGTATACCAAACCTAGGGAATTCATGGATAGGCAGGTACCAGAGGTGTTACTATCTGGGCATCATGAGAATATTCATTTATGGCAGCTAGAGCAATCACTTATTTTGACCAGAAAACGTAGACCAGATTTGTTTGATAGATTCGTAGCGCAAAACAGTGCTACACTGACAAAAAAAGAGAAAAAAATACTGGACAGAGTCATCCAGATGTAGGAGCTTCAAATGGCAAATAAATCAAGTACGAGGCAGAAGGTGAGCATAATCTTGTACGCCATCATTGTGGTGGCCCTTTTTGTGCTGATTTATTTTGTACCTAGTGTATTTGAAACCTTCACGCCTACGTTAATAGCAGAAATTGATACAGTAAAGATTACAGACGAGGTGGAAGGATATATAGTTAGAGATGAAAACGTGTATTTTGCAGCCCGTGGTGGACTTGTAACGCCTAACATACCTGAGGGAGAAAGAGCCCGAAAAGGGGAAAAAATTGTTAGCATTGCTAGCTATACAGTAGATGACAATGAAGAATTGACAGCACTAAATGAAAAAATCAACAAATTCGCATTGGGTGATAATATTTTTGCCAATGACATAGGAAAATTAGATGATATTATCAATAAAACAGAGGATCAGCTAAAAGAGGCACAGAAGAAAAAGAATGCGGAATTGGTACAGGAACTAGAAGATAAGCTGGCGCGGCTTCATTCAAAACGTGCCGTAATCAACGCATCCGTCAATACGGTGGCAGAGAATCTGAACATAGAAGAGGGGACAACCAAGGGAGCCACTATCATAGGCAGTGATGTCAGCTCAGTTGCAAACCCAAAATCAGCAGAGGGCCCACTAGAGATGACAGGCACAATCAGCTATTGTATGGATGGGTATGAGTCAGAATTCACACCAGATAATATGTATATGCTTAACAAAGACAAAGTCAGTGAGCAAGATATCAAGGTAGTCAATACATATCAAATGGGCGTCAAGCAAGGAAATCCTGTGTTTAAGCTAGTTAAAAGTGCCACTTGGTACTTGGTGTCATGGGTGCCTGCTGAAAGCGTGATAAAGTATATCAAAGGCAACATTGTGCGCATTCAAAGCGAAGCACTAGGTGATAGAGAAGTAACAGGCAAAATTGATGACATTGTAGACATCAACGGCAATGTGCTTGTGATC
This sequence comes from Anaerovoracaceae bacterium, assembly GCA_031553975.1. Taxonomy (GTDB): domain Bacteria; phylum Bacillota; class Clostridia; order Peptostreptococcales; family Anaerovoracaceae; genus JAVBKP01. The sequence continues at coordinate 18,425 of JAVBKP010000126.1, forward strand.
ATGAAATTTGACACCTATTTTCCTGAAGTATCACAAGTGAGAAAAATACCTGTCACTGTAGTGACACTAGACAGCGAGGGACTTAGAGTTAGCAATAAGAGCATCGCTATGGGAAAAGATGAAGAAGGTGTAGATAGGCCCGGTGTATATGTGAAGGGACTAAACGGAAAATTTGAGTTTAGACCTATTAAAATTTTGAAGAGTGACGGTGAATACACCCTGATTCAAAGTGTCAGCTTTGATGAAACACAAGGGGAGGGAGACAATAAAAAGGTCATTACAGTAGACACTGTTAGCCCCTTTGATGAAATACTTAGAAATGGTGAGGATGGTGGAAAGTAATGAGTCACATTGAACAAAATTTATGTGAAATAAACGAAAAGATAGCCATGGCATGCAAAAGAGCCAATAGGGAACATGATGCTGTACAGCTAATCTGTGTGTCAAAGACGCATCCCATCGTAGATATAAATACTGCCATTGACTGTGGTGTGACAGATATAGGCGAAAACAAAGTGCAAGAAATATTGGATAAATATGAGGGCATGAAGCCTGTGAGATGGCACATGATAGGACATTTGCAAACCAACAAAGT
>JAVBKP010000117.1:0-8580 GCA_031553975.1 Anaerovoracaceae bacterium
TGGCCACTGTGATTAATAATACGGCAATAATACTGCCAGCAGCCTTGCCTAGGTTGTTAGACTTTTGATTGACAATGGCATATAAGATGGATACAAATATCAACGGGAACACTGTTAGTTTAAGTAATCTGACATAACCAGTACCCACCAAGGAGATCCAGTCGTTGGTGGCTTTGATGGTATCTGATCCAATGCCATAAATCATTTGCATTGCTACTCCAAAAACAATACCAAGTCCTAGGGCTGTCAATACCCTCTTGTTAAAAGATAGCTTTTTGGCCGCCATTCGATTGAGCAGAAATAACACTGCTACGAATACGACTAAGTTGATGATGATAAAAATTGTACTATTCATTTTTTTCTCCCTTATATTTAAATTTATAAAAAACATTAAAAAGAGCCATATCCCCTATATACATAGAAAGATTGGCTCTAATGATTACGTATTAACTATGAATTAGTTTCTACTCTATCACTCAAATCTTTCAAAGCATATACTTCATTACATGAAAAACAGCAGCATACCTTACAGCAGCTACAACAACATGTCTTTGTATTTACTTTTGAAAAACCACGAATGTTCATACTTTAATTCCTCTTTAATAAATTATACTATGTTAGAATAACGGAATTGATGACGGTTGTCAACTAAAATTTTTATGAATTTTTCGGACTTTGTCTAAGATTTCTTTCTTATCATTGTCCTTCAAAGTATATTAATATAGCTTAGTTTAAATCTGACAAAATTCCCGAAATAGCAATATAATCTTCATTTTTTTGCCTTATTTGTTATATACTTATTTTTTCTATACTTTTATGCACATTTTGTTTGATGTTTTCTATTTCTTTCTCTGAAAGCTCTTTCTTTACTTTAATTAAAATTGTAGTTGTAAGATTATTTGTATTAATAATCGTGCTGACTGATTTAACGAATTGAATTTTATAAAAGTCTTGGCTAATATAAAAATCCAGCGTTCTCATAAAATCTATTGCATCTTGATTTTGTCCTGTTTTTTTTGCTTCAAAAAATGCCTGATTTAAATATTTAACTGCATCAATGCAAAGTTCTAGTTGATCAGCTAGTCCCTCTTTAGCTTTTATATCTTGCTCTAATTGTGGGGTGTAGCTTAATGCGATCAACCCGTCTACGAGTTGCGTATTTTGTATGTATAAATCATAGAGCCCGTTGTTATTTTTTGATAATATATACTTTACTTTCACATATTTATTATGTATTGGAGCATTTTCAAATGACTTTTGAATGCTTGTCTTTAGCTCTTTAGAAATATTTTTCGCAACCAGCGTAGAATTGCTTACATCGCTTACATTACCTTCAAATGAAATAGCAACTAATGTTAAAATAGTTGTAATACAAATGGCCAAAGTCAAAGTAATTCTTTTTTTGTTCATGAAAATGCTCCTCATACAATAAATTTCTCAAATACTATTTATTTAATTAAAAAGGCGACCGTAGGTTTTATTGCCCTTGGTCGCTCAATGTGTAAATTTGCTTATGACTTTCTAATCGTTTATTTTTTAACAGTATACGCTTGTTGGTATATGCTGTCAAGCTTTATTTATTTACATATATCTTATGTGGTATGTAGATGTACTAATAAATAGCCTTTGGAAAATTCTCAATTTTCTCAAAGCAATTGTTTACAAATTCACTGGATTGTGAAAACTCATTAATATAGTTTTTAAGTGATGTAGTCTGCATCTTTTGCATTTCTGGTAAAATGTCTTTAATAATTACGAGTTCAAAAACCGTCTGTGCATCCATTTTATTAGCTGATATCGTTTTATAAAAATAATGATCAACAAAAAACTTCAGCATATATGGCACTATGGCACCATCAATCATCTTACATCCCACTTTCAAAAAATTCCCCACTAGAGGACGTTTAAAGTCATGAATGTCGATAGGATTAGTACCCTTAGATGTTCGTCTACTACTCTCCAGTTCTACCAAATACAATAGTAATATTCCGACATCCTCAATTGATATTTCCTCTTTATTAAAATATTCTGTTATCGCTCCGGTCATAGTATAATCCCTCTTTCTAATATCTATAAAAACTTATTACATTTGGATTCATAGAACCACCAGCTAGTACTCCTTCTGTTACGACCCCACCCTTTTGCCAGTCTGGATAATAATGCATAAATTCTCTATATCTTTTGGGATATAAAAATGTACCATCATCTACATCACTATGCACCGCTCCAAATACATTGGTAATTTGCCATGAGAGCCTAAACTCCTGTATTGTAAGAGGAGAAAAGTTATCAATGCGGAATCCAAAGTAATTCGGATCAGATGTATTGCGAAGTATAATAGTAGTAATCGCACCAGTTGGAATATCAATTACTTTGTTAGTATTATCGGCAATATTTTTATTCTGTATTGGGTCATAAATTACTGGAACGCTAATGCTTCCAACGACTTCCCATCCCTCATCAAATTGACTCTCCCCTTCAATTTGAGTAATAGTGTCATAGCTAGGCGCAAACTCCTGTACTTTATATTCTTCCATAGCAAATGCGCCGAAAGAAGAACTTAATACAAAGGCTAGCGCTAATAAAATACTTATAACTTTTTTCATATGATTTCCTCCATATTTTCAATAAAAATTAACTTACATATCGATGCGCATCTCTATTTATAATAGCATAGCACCTATTCACCCAGTTGTCACTTGAGAGTTACCCAACTTTTTGTAAAAAGTTGGGTAACTCTCAATAGCAATTTGTCTCATATCATGCTATCCTTATTACTAATAGTTATTACTAGGTGTTTGCAAAACACCAAAGTCATTGAAAAATCAATGATTTACTCTGTTTAAAGGCTGCTTTTGTGTGGCTAGATGAAAAAACTCTTCGTGCAGACCTGCCTCTTACTGCTATTACCCAGCTATTAACGATCATCGGTGCTCATAAAATTTATAAGAACCAATTTATTGCAAGTTTAAAGCCCTTTTTTGTATTTCTCACATTTCCTCATTTCATCCATTTTGTTCCAATTAGGAGGGTTTTTTAATGAAAAAAAACTTAAAATCTACTTTTGTTGTATCTTTTTCTATATGTGAAGCATTTACTAGTGTTGCGCTAGGAGAACCTAATTTTTCTTCTAACAATAGTGCGTCGCCTGAGATAAAACTCATGAGTTGGCCTACGAATAAGCATTAATTACAATTAGGGCAATACGGAATTATATAACCAAAGTCCTCTTTTGAATCGAGCTTTAACCTATTTGCCTCTGATTCCCTATTTGTAGAAATATATTGATAATACGCATATGTTAGAATCTCATTGCATTGTTCTTTCTTATCTTGATATGCGAGTATGTTTCCCCAACTCCAATAAATATCTGCTAAAAATGTCAATGTATCATATTTTACAAATAATTCTTTTGCTTCTTTGCAAAGTCCTAAAGCATTTTCATAATCGCTTTCTTGTCCCAACCAGCTAATTAGGTTACAGTATATTTTGGGTAATGAACGCATTCTTTCTTGTTTTGAAATATATGACTTCTCAATACTTTCTTTGAGGGATAGAAGTATTTTTATTCCTCGCTCCTTTTCCGCTAAGTTCCAGTAAGCAACGGCTAATCTGATGATAGAAGAAATCTCCCTATAGGAAAGTCTGTACTTTCCAATTTCACTTTCTTCAAATGGATTTCTAGTAATTGAAAGCGCCTCTCTTAATAAACCAACAATCTTTGTACTTTCTATCCCTTTTTCAATCCAAACAGAAGCCTTAGTCCCTAGTAAATATTGTAAGGCCAATCTATTCTTAAAATGTTTAGTATTTTCTAGCTTTAAAATAATATCTTCTGCCTCTGTATAGTCTCCCTCAGACATTCTATTTTCCAATGCTCTTATAGCCGTATATACCTTAACGCTTTTTGCCATGATCCAATATTCGTATGTCTCTTTTGGAGAAAGTCCAAAATATTCCATGATCGTTTCAAACACACTACTACTAGGCTCGTCCACGTTGTTTTCTATTTTGGATAAAGTAGTATTGTCAATTAATAAAAATTTTGCAAGTTCTACCTGAGTTAAATTTTGTTCTTCTCTTAAAAACCTAATTAAAGTACCGAAATTCATTACTTCTTTCATAACATTCTCCTATTTCATATCGTATTACTGCAACTAATAACTTTAATCTTAATAATGCAAGTGCTGTTATCCGTTATATTAACTATAGTCTCTTGTAAAGCGAACTTTCAATTTGTCAAATTTTTTTATTATTTTATCATACCTTGTTTGTTTACCTCGCTAATATATTCAGCGTTCTCATAAAATCTATTGCATCTTGATTCTGCTCATGAAAATTCTCCTAATAATGTTGCTACCGCTGCTAATACCAACATTATTAATACCAATTTAGTCCCTTTTTTTAACTTCATTTCAACCCCACCATGTGTAAATTTCATTATTGGTCTTCATACCACTTTGCTTGGGATTTGTACATTTTGGCATAAAGCCCTTCTTGCGCCATAAGCTCATGATGCGTACCTATGGCGTCGATTTTCCCGTCATTCATTACTACAATTCTATCAGCTATTTTGGTAGAACCGAGACGATGGGTTACAATAATAGCGGTTTTATCCTTTGCAATACTAGCAAATTTGTGATACAACTTTGTTTCTTCTATAGGGTCTATGGCTGAGGTCGGCTCGTCTAATACAATGAACTGACTATCTCTATATAACCCTCTAGCTAAGGCAATTCTTTGCCATTGTCCACCTGATAGGTCGATTCCATCAAACTCTCTAGAGAGCATGGTGTCAAGACCATCTGTGAATTTTTCATCTACGTCCAAATCCGATTGGGCTAATACATCATTGACTTTGCCCTCATCTAGACCTGTATCAACAGAAATAGCTACATTTTCCTTTAAGGACATCCTATACCTTTGGAACTTTTGGAATACAGCTGAAGTATTTGCGAAAAGACTATCATTTGATATATCTTTAGTGGAGATATCTCCAATGAATACATCCCCTTCTGTTGGGTTTAAAATGCCTGTTATTAATTTCACAAGAGTGGTTTTCCCTGCACCGTTTTCCCCTACAAAGGCAATGGTTTCTTTTGGCTTTATATCAAAACTAATGTTTTTCAATGAGTCCTGATTGCTACCTGGATAGCGAAAACTTATATTGCGCAAGGAAATTCCTTTGCCAAAGTCTATATCCTTATCCTGACCTTGCTTTTCTGGAAGCCCGAGGAATTTTACATAGCTTCTAAGCAATCCGATGTTCTGCAAAAACAAGGTTCCGAGGAAAAAGTTAACGGCTCCACGCATCATACCAAAAAATCTATTGATAGATGCAAATACGGCTGCAAATGCCCCGACGGTGATAAAGCCCTTAATCACTGAATCTAGGAGTAAAATCAGAATACCATAAAACCCTATTAATGTGGCGATTTCCATAACTATATCTACCATTTGAGCCCTTAGGGTGGTCTTCCATTTTTCTTTCGTAAATAGTTTTAATACATTTAGATGTAAATCTTTTATATAATCAAAAATTCCGAGAATGCGGGTCTCTTTAAAAAACTCTCTGTGATACATGGTCCGCTCATAATACTCCATTTTTCGCTGCAGGGGCGCGGCCTCATCTGTAAATTTTGTGAACACATACCCCTTCATCACCTGAGAGACTATCCCTGGCAAAAATATAAATAGTATACAAAGTGCAAGAAGTGGTCGTAAAGAATACAGGTATATAGCCATTGTCAGGTAATATGGCACATGCCAAGAAAACAATGTAGACATACAATGATACATGCTAACTGATTTGCTAGCACCCTGTGATGCTTTGTTAATAATATCTAAAGTCTCTGGATCTTCAAAGCTGACAGCTGGGAGCTTTGCTGCTTTTTCGTTAACCCGCTTTTGGAATTCTCCTCGGACTTTTATCCCCAAAGGCTCCGCCCAGTAGTTACATACAAAGTTCATTATTTCTTTGAAAAACTGTATGGCACATGCGGCAATTACTGCGAATATCAATGTTTTATATGCTACACTGCCATCTATTACTCCACTGACTGAATCAAATAAATGTTGCATGACCGGTGTAAGCAATGCCGAACATACAGAAGTAATCACCATGAGGGAACAATCCACGGTAACTAGAAAAGGAGCAGCTTTAAATGTAGGTGGCAATAATGTTCTAACCACCTTTAGTATGGGTATCTGTTTTTCTTTCACTGTCATCTATACCACCCCCGCTGTTGCTCGAACATAGTAAAATAAAGACCTTTTTTATCCATCAAGCTCTCATATGTTCCCTGCTCTACCACACCTCCGTCTTCAAATACCAGTATTTCATCAGCAATCTTAGTGGAGCCAAGGCGGTGGCTAATAAATATTGTCAGTGTGTGCTGACTGATTTTATCAAACAATTCGTATATTTTGCTCTCACTGATTGGATCTAGGGCCGCCGTTGGCTCATCCATAATACGAATGGGCGCAGGGCGGAAAATGGCCCTTGCCATAGCAAGTCTCTGCCATTCTCCGCCAGAAAGATCCACGCCATCTGCGTGGATTTTGCCTAGGGGGGTGTTAGGACCCCTAGGCACTGCGCCCACAGTTTCGCTCATCTCCACCATATCTATTGCCTTTTCAATTCGCTCTCTTGCTAATGGATCGTTGATTTGGCTTATATCCCCTACAGCAATGTTTTCCCCAATGGTGAACCAATATTTAGCAAAATCTTGATATACAACAGAAAACATAGCTTTTAATTCCCCTGTTTTGTATTCTCGCAACTCTTTTTCGTTGATCAATATCTGCCCAGTGTACTCTGTATACATGCCAGTCAAAAGCTTTACCATTGTGGTTTTGCCCGCCCCATTTGAACCAACTAGGGCATAATGTTTTCCCTTTTCCATGGTAAAGGTCACATTTTTTAGTATTTGGTTACCTGTCCATGGATATGTAAAGCTCACATCTCTAAATTCAATACGCTGGACATCTTGTGGCTCTTCTGGCGCGCACAGCCCATCTTTTGTTTCATCCAGCAAGAAAAACTGGTCTAAATCCTTTACAAATTCTCGTCCTCTAAACAACGCATCAATGGCCTCGCTCAGTCCCCATGATAGACTTCCTGTTAAATTAAATATGGCATTGACCAAGGCAATAAACAATCCTACCGATATAGCACCCTTTATGGTTGGACCTAACAATATGACCACAACAGCAATGCCTGCCGTAGAGGTGAGAATACCACCAAGTTGAGTCTTAAAAAACCACTGAAACTCCCGCTTAACTCTAATCTTAACAGCACGCTGATATGTGTCATAAAAGGCTTTATTTACACGCTTTCCATACCCAAATAGAGTTCTTTCATCTACATATTCTCTTTCTGTGAGAACTTCACTCAAATACGTATATTTTCTTTCGATTTTTGCCACTTCTCTATTGATATCATAATGAGCTTTGCCGCTTTTAATAGAGATATAGAACAAAGGCACGCAGCATAACAAAATAGTAAAGGCTGCCCACCAAACGGCTGTCGCAATAAAATACATGAATCCAATGACATTGATGCTATAATTCAAGATTTGAAAAAATGCACCAAAGCCTTCCACTATAAACTTTTCAGGTTCTTTCATCACCCTTGACAGCAAGTCCCAAGTCTTAGAGTCTTCAATATATTTGTATTGTACAGATGCACATTTTTCAAGAAGTATAATCCTATACCCTCTATGAATTTTCAACTTTATACGTTCTGTGACAAGGTATGTCAACGCTGCCGCCATATTTTGAAATGTTACGGTAATCACAAGGAGGGCCGCTTGAAAATAAAGTTCTTTAAAAATCATGCCTGATTTGGCAGATGCCAATCCAAGGTTGACAAAATCTGCCGTTACTTTTATCAGTACAACAGGCGCAACACCGGAGATCACGGCAAAAAAGATAAAGAGAATTGCTTCCCACTTTGCATATGCAAAGGTTAGTGCTATTAAGTCTGTAAGCTTTGTCTTTCTCATAGATTCCTACATCTTTCGATTAATTTGTTATATAAAATCAAATCTGATTTTCTGAAATTAATTTCTGTAAACTCACTGGTATCCATCCATTTAACATTCGTGTTCTCCCGTAGCAAAACATTTTCCGGGAAATATCTGCTTTTACAAAAATAATAGGTGTACACTCAGTATACACCTATTTTTAAGATATTCAATTATTAAAAAGTTACTTTCCCATCATTCCCCATGCCTACGGTAACCCTTGCTTCATGAATATGAATTTCCCAAACTTCCATCATATGTCCCATATTGTCAAGCATGCCTGCCATTTCAGGATATTTTTTAACGCAACCTGGTCTAAAATCTTGCACGCTCATATCGCTCTTTTTGATTGTAGCATTGTTGCTTTTAACAAATTCTGGTTCTTTGGTGAAATCAGGCACCGTCATAAATGCAACTTTTGAATTCGTGGCAAACTCGGCTGTTTTTTCGCTACCTATCATTGTTGAAAAGTATAGAGTTTTTTCATCATCACTTGTATAAAAGTTAACTATTCTCACATTTGGTACTTCATTTTTTGATGATCCAATGGTTA
>JAVBKP010000083.1:0-15349 GCA_031553975.1 Anaerovoracaceae bacterium
TTACAGCACTTGCAATTGTTGGATTTGTGCTTGCTACAATCATTAGAAAAGCAACATATGGTAAAACCGCTGAACAAATCGGTTTTAAATAAACTCCACATTATACACAAAATGGCGTGCCGCACGGCACGCCATTTTGTGGCTTATTCCTCAATGACCCCAAGCCTTTCTAATACATCTAAACATGCCTTTTGCAGTTCCATCACATTGTTTTCAATGGTCTCAGGTGTCATTCTACTCACCGCCATAGAAATACTGATGCCTGCCACATATTTGTTGTCTATGATAATGGGATGCGATACACAAGATATAAAAGGGGAAAACTCACCGACCTCCGTGGCATACCCTTGCACCCTAACTCTATCAATATCTGCAAGAAGAACATCTATATTGGAGATGCTCCTTTCTGTAAAGACTTCAAATTCCACACCTTTATACAATTCACGTATTTGCTCATTTGTTAGCCCACTCAAAAGAATTTTCCCTATGGAACAAATGTGGGCAGGCACCACAAGCCCCATACTTTTAATGGTTGGCTGATGAGTAGCCCCCGCAGATTCAAAAATATACGTTACATTTCGGCCATCTAGCACGCCAGCACTCACACTACAATGGAGTTTTTTGCTCAGGCTCGTGGCAACAAAACGAAGTTCTTTAGGCAAATCCACCTTTGAGAGGCAGTTAGAACTTTGCTTTATCAGCTTTGTACCTACATAATATACACGTTTATCATCACGATAGGCAAGAATATCAAGGGCACATAGCTCTTGCAGCATGACATAAAGAGAGCTTTTGGGAATGTCAAGATTCTTTTGCATATCTGTTAAGGTTGGCGGGCTTTGACAATTGATAATGTAATCAATAATGTGAAATATTTTTCCGATAGTGTTAGTTTTTGTCATAAATACCATCTCCTATGTTAAAAGTTAGTTCCATCATGATGAAAGCCAAAAAACGTAATTTTAGTTGAAATTTACTGATTATCAGTATAACATACTCGAACCATAAGCGCAATTTGTTCAGGATACTAAACTAGATGCAAATTATTGAACAAAGTGCCGTTTTTGTGTTGACTTTGGCAATTGTATTAAATATAATACAATTATCAGTAGAAGAAAATCAGTATAGGATGAGGAGGCAGGATATGGGTAAAGCAAAAGTCAATATAGAGCTTTGCAAAGGATGCTTTATATGTGTAGTGAATTGTCCGAAAAAGGCAATATCCATACAAGAAAAAGTGAATAAAAATGGGTATCAGACAACAATGGTTGATGAAGCACTTTGCATAGGATGCGGTGCGTGCTACAAAGTTTGTCCAGATTATGTATTTGAAATAAGAGAATAGGGGGTAGTGACTTGTCAAAATTACTAATGAAAGGCAATGAGGCTATTGCAGAAGGTGCAATTAGTGCAGGATGTCGGTTTTATGCGGGATATCCTATTACGCCTCAAAGTGAAATTCTAGAATATATGTCAAAGCGTATGCCAGAAATTGGCGGGGTTTTCATGCAGGGAGAATCTGAAATAGCAAGTGTTTCCATGCTTTGGGGTGCAACAGCAGCAGGCGCAAGAGGGATGACTAGTTCATCAGGCCCTGGTTTTACACTAAAGCAAGAAGGCATTGCGTATATTGCGTCTTATGAGATTCCAGCAGTTATTGTCAATGTTATGAGATATGGCATAGGCGGAGGAGACATCACCCAAGGCCAAGATTCCTATCTTCAATGCGTCAAGGGCGGCGGCAACGGTGATTATCGCCTGATCGCGTTGGCACCTAACTCGGTGACAGAATGCGCACAGCTTACATACGAGGCCTTTGAAGTGGCCGAAAAATACTTGAACCCAGCCATGGTTGTATGTGATGGTGCTATTGGTCAAATGGTAGAGCGATGTGAGTTACCAACACCAAAAGAGCATGATATTAACAAATTTGAATGGTACATAAAAGGCCGACCAGAGGCAGAGAAAAAATATGTAGCCACCAACAAAAACTGGTATATGGGCGAGCGTGAATGGGAAAAAACAGTTCACGACAAATACCAAAAGATCATGAAAGAATATCAAAAATGGGAAGATTTCATGACAGAGGATGCGGAAGTGATTCTTGTAGCCTATGGGGTTTCTTCCAGAGTATGTAAAAAAGCTGTTAGAGATGCAAGAGCCGAGGGCCTAAAACTTGGACTGATTAGACCAATCACCTTATGGCCATACCCTAGAAAAGCATTTGAAAACATCTCAAGCACAGTGAAAGCATTCATGACTGTTGAGATGAATATTACGGGACAAATGGTAGAAGATGTTATATTAGCAACAAAATGCAAATATCCTGTTTTCTATCACGGAACAGCAATAGATATTCCAGTAGAAGAAGATATTATCCAAAGGTGTAAAGATATTCTTGCAGGCAAAATAACGCCTGAGGAGGTGCTATAGTGGCTGAATTTAAAAAACCTAGTTTAATCGTAAAGCCAGCTGGCTACTGTGGTGGTTGTGGCCATGGGATAGGGCAAAGACTGATAGCAGAAACAGTGCAGGAACTAGGTCTTGTAGATAAAACTGTTGCTTGTGTTGACATTGCTTGTGGATTTTGGTCATTAGATGCAGTTAACTTTGACGGAATAGCAGGTCCACACGGTCGCTGTGCGGCTGTGGCAACGGCCATAAAAAAAGTCCGTCCTGACGGCAATATATATGTCTATGCAGGGGATGGCGCATCGTATAGCATTGGACTAGCTGAAACCATGTATGCAGCCATGAGAGATGTGCCAATCACAATGATCGTAGTAAACAACGGCATATTTGGCATGACGGGGGGACAGATGTCACCGGCTACAACATTGATTGGAGACAAGACATCTAGCTCGCAAAAGGGCCGAACGCAAGAGTACAATGGTTCACCAAATGACATGTTAGCTACACTTGCAACGATAGATGTGGAGTTCATAGCAAGAGGCGCATTATACTCGCCAGCAGAAGTGAATAAAACAAAGTCTTACATCAAAAAAGCCTTTGAAAATCAAACAAATAAGAAGGGGTTCTCGATTGTAGAATTACTGTCACCTTGTCCGACCAACTGGGGCATAGACCCAGTCAAGAGCAATGAGAGAGTAAGAGATGAAATGACCAAAACATTCCCATTAGGCGTGGTAGTAGACAGAGGAGGTAAGAAATAATGGCAGATATTATTTGCTCTGGTTTTGGAGGTCAAGGAGTCCTAACAGCAGGACTTATTATGATAAATGCAGGTGCAGACATTGATAAACATGTGTCTTGGAGCCCTTCTTACGGCTCAGAGATGCGTGGTGGTACAGCCAACTGCAACATTGTTATTAGCGATGAAGAGGTGGGCAGTCCCTATCCCAACAAAATAGATATCCTAATCGCTATGAATGAGCCTTCAGTGGATAAGTTCATGAGCAAACTTCGCCCAGGTGGCAAAATGTTTGTAAACAACTCAATTTTACACGAAGACAAAGTTCTTAGAGAGGATATTGAAGTATATTTTGTAGATGCATCTACAATTGCCTCAGACTTAGAGAATAAAAGAGGTGCCAACATCGTAATGCTAGGTGCCATGGTAAAAGGTACAGACCTATATGAAAAAGACAAGTTTGCAGAGAGCTTAAAGAAATACTTTGAAGAAAAAGGCAAGCACAACCCTAGGAACATTGATTGCTTTACAGCAGGATATGAAAAAGTCACAAGGAGGTAGCGTATGGACCTAAACGGATTATTAAAACCCAAGTCATTTGCTATCATTGGCGCTAGCGAAAAAGACGGTATTGGTGGTGATGTTTGTAGAAATGTAATGGCATTCATGGAAGACATTAGCAAAGTTTATTTTGTCAACCCAAAACGTGAAACAGTATTTGAGAAAAAATGCTATCCATCTATAAACGACATTCCAGAACCTGTAGATTTAGCTGTACTTTGCACACCAATGGGTGCTGTGTATTCTGTCATGGAGCAAGTGGCTGCCAAAGGATGTAAAGGTGCCATCATATTTGCCAGTGGTTTTGGCGAGGCAGGTCCAGAAGGCAAAAAGGCAGAGCAAGAGGTAGTGGATCTGTGTATTAAGCATCATATAGCTCTCATGGGACCTAACTGTGCAGGATACGCAAACTATGCAGAGGGCATATTCCCATTTGCATTCCTAGCCGAGAAAAGAGACAGAAAAGGATCTATTGGGCTAGCATCTCAGAGCGGACAGGTTTGCCTATCAGGACTTGACTACTATCCAATGAGATTCTCATATGTGATTTCTTCAGGCAATAGCCCAGTGATTTCCATTGAGGAATACATAGATTTCATGGTAGATGATGAGAGCACAAAAGTTGTAGCCGCCTATGTTGAAGGCATAAAAAAACCAGAAGTGCTAATTCGTGCTTTTGAAAAGGCTGCCAAGAAGAAAAAGCCAATCGTTTTACTAAAGGTGGGACGATCAGATAAAGCATCAGAACTAGCCGCCTCCCACACAGGAAGCCTATCTGGTTCAGATAAGTCTATTGATGCCATCATGGAAAAATTCGGCGTTATCCGTGTAAATGACTTGCAAGAACTATATGCAACTTCTATTGCGCTAGCTACACTTGCAGAACTGCCAAAAGGCAAAAAAGCAGTATTTGTCAACGTATCTGGTGGAGAGGCTGGTGTTACCGCCGACCTTGCCTATTTGAATGATATTCAGTTATCTAACCTAGGTAGGGATACACTTGATAAAATTGGAGCCAAGCTACCGTTTTATGCCACACCTAACAATCCACTAGATGTAACGGGTACTGTTGCATATGACACAGAAGCATTGGCATATACAGTAGAGCAGCTCATGAAAGACCCAGAGGTAGACTTTGTAGTTATGGCATACACCATCACATATGTATTTGCTGATATGTGTGTTCCCTACATGGTTGCATCCTTAGAGGCAGTTGCAGACAAAGAGTTCAGAAAGCCAATATTTTGGTTGCCTTTCACAGAGCACTCTCGCAACGAAGAGTCCTCAGATAAACTATTAAAAATCAATGTACCGCTGCTCCCTACAGGCGAGTATGGGCTAAAAGCAATTAAGAACGTACTGCGATTTGCAGCCTATGACCATACAAAAGTCAATATGGAAATCGGATTGCCAAAGCCGGTAGAACAGGTAAAAACACAGGCCTATTCAGAATATGACAGCATGATGAAACTAAAAGAAAATGGCGTACATATTGACGAGCAGATCGTACTAAAATCCCCTGATGATGTGGAGAAAATCTGTGACAAGATTGGTTTCCCACTGGTTTTTAAAATCGACTCACAAGACATTTTGCACAAATCAGATGTTGGCGGGGTTATCCTGAAAATCGACTCAAAAGAGAGGGCATTAGAAGCATATGATCAAATCCTAGCCAACGCTAAAAAACATTGCCCAGATGCTAAAATCAACGGAGTACTAGGCAAAAAAATGCTTGGTATGGGTGTGGAATTCATCGTAGGCGTGAATAACGACCCACAGCTAGGACCAATGGTTATGATTGGGTTAGGCGGTGTTTTCGTAGAAATATTCAAAGATGTGGTATTGCGCCCAGCAAAACTTTCACGTCATGAGGCTATGGAGATGATTCAATCCCTCAAAGGCTACAAAATGCTAGAGGGCTATAGAGGCAGTACACCAAAAGATGTAGATGCCCTTGCTGACTTCATCGTATCTATTGCAGAATATGCCTACAACCACAAGGATACTTTGAAAGAATTAGATATAAACCCAGTTTTTGTGTATGACAAAGGAAAAGGCGTGGCAGTAGCGGACGCTTTAGTAATCGAGTATGTACAATAGTTAAAAAAATAAAATTTTAAAGGAGAAAACTGAAATGGAATTAAAAGCAGGACAAAGACAACCTTATGTACTTTATGAGTGGCATGATCCAGAAAGCACAGCAGTAGGCTGGATCGCTGTGTATAACTTCGTTAATCACTTTTGTAGTGGTGGCACTAGAATGCACCCTTCTGTTACACCAGAAGAAGTGTACCGTCTAGGAAGAGCCATGGCGTACAAATACAAGGCGTGTGAGTCAACCACCACGGGTGGCTGTAAGGCTGGTATTGCCTATGACCACAAAGCACCGGACGCTAGAGATGTGCTAAAAAGATTTATGGTTGCAGCAGTGCCACTGATGAACCACGGTGTTAACCTTGGTGGAGACCTTGGTGTTGATGCCACAGAAGTATTCAAAATATGGGGAGAAATCGGATGTGACGTTCCTCAAACCAGAGCCATGAAAAAAGATCCAAAGGTAATCGAAGGAACTAAAAACCACGATATCGCAGCAACGCTAAAACTAGACAGATTCTATACATACGACATGATTACAGGCTATGGCGTGGCCCATGGTGCAGATGAACTTTGGACACTGAGAACTGGCAAGAGTGGAGATGGTGCCAGCGTTGTGATTCAAGGATTTGGATGTCTAGGTGCAAGCTGTGCATACAAACTTGTGAAAATGGGATACAAAATCGTTGGTATTGCTGACGCAAACGGAATGGCATACTGCGAAGACGGACTGGACATTGACTTGCTAATAGACAATAGAAAGCGAGTTGGAGAGATCGACTATGACAAAATGCCAGAAAACTACAAGCGCATGAAAAACGCAGAGTGGTTAGATGTTGACTGTGATATCTTGATTCCAGCCGCACTAGAAGATGTACTTAACGGAAATAACGCTGACAAAGTACGTGCCCAAGTGATAGCAGAAGGTGCTAATATTTGTACCACACCAGAAGCTGACGACATTTTCTTCAAAAAAGGCATTGACGTAGGCGTTGACTTTACTGTTAACCTAGGGGCTACACGTTGGTATGACTCAGTTATATTCAATGTAGTGAGCTCAGACCCACAAGAGGGTATTGACGACGTTGAACAAATAATCAGAAAAGACGTAAAACTTGTATACAATGAAGCAAAAAAATCAGGCAGAAAACCACGTGTGGTAGCGGAAGAAATTTTTGCGCCAGATACATTTGACGCACCAGATATGTAGGTAAAATAAAAACGGGGTGGTTGTTGAACCGCCCCGTTTTCTATGATCTAAAACGCAAAATCACCATTTACAAATACTGGGATTTGTTTTCCGTCGGAGGTAATACCAACGATGGAAAGATCGCTAGTGCCGATCATAAAGTCTTCATGTACGATGGAATCGTTCATACCACGGGCAAACAGTTCATCTTCTGTGCGTTCAGCCACATCTAAGAATAGTGGGTATGCCCTACCATACGCCAAGTGACAGGAGGCGTTCTCATCAAACAAAGTGTTATAGAATACAATATTCATTTCAGAAATAGGAGAGTGATACGGTACTAATGCCACTTCACCAAGAAAACGCGCACCAGCATCTGTATCGATGGATTTCATCAGATGATCAAGACCAGATTTGGCATCGGCTTCAACAATCTTACCATCTTTGAACACAAATCTAATACCTTCAACGGCATTGCCATTCACAATTAACGGTTTACTGCAATACACAGTACCATTCACACCATCTTTTTTTGGTAACGTGAAAATCTCCTCTGTTGGCATGTTCGCCACAAAGCTAACACCATTGCCAGCAGGCGATCCGCAAGCCTCCCACATATGCTTTTCAGGTAGATCTATGGTCAAATCTGTACCTAGAGAATTTTTGTATACCAACCTAGAAAAATTGTGATTGTTCAGAACATCGGCCCTTTTTTGTGCAGTAGCTACTTTGTCCTGCCAAGTTTTCACAGCACTACCATTAGATACATGGACAGAAGTTAAAATAGCATTCCAAAGCTTGCTGATGGCGTCTTCAACGGGCACACCGGGGAATACTTTAGTAGCCCATTTTTCGGATGGAACAGACACCACACACCAAGGGAAATAATTAGCCATTTGCTTCGACTGATAATCTTTCAAAGCAGCACCTCTAGCTTTTGCAAAACGCTGCATACGGCTTGGATCAACATCTTTTAGCAGTTCGGGATCTGTAGAGTCTACATATATGTAGCCAGACTGTTGCTCGCAATGCTCATTGAAAAACATCTGGAACCATTTAGGAAATTCATCAAAAACATCATCTTTTGCGTGAGAGTATCTTAAGAAATCCATCTCGTCATCGATCCAGCGCATGACTACCTCACGGCACCCGGCTTTATAAGCCTCTTTTGCTAGCATTCTTGCAAAATAAGCACGATCTACTTGACAGCAAATAACCAATCTTTGATTGTCTTGCAAATTAACACCTACGCGAACAATAAGTTCAGCATACTCTTGTAATTTTTTGTCCATTTTTTTACCATCCTTTTCTATAATAAATTTATTGTAAACCAAAGCAATCTATTTTATTGACCTCTAGTCTCACTTCAACAGGATTAGCTATTTTCAAGCTATCTGGTGTCACGTCACAATCAAATGCCAATATTTCAACACCACATTGATGAGCCTGTTTTAATGCATGGCCAAAGGCAGCGTGGGTTGTGATATTCGGGGTAAAATACTCGACCCCTTTCATCTGAATCACAAAGATGACATAGGCATCAAAGCCTGCACTTTTGGCATCGCAAAGTTCCATTACATGCTTCACACCACGTTCAGTAGGTGCGTCAGGGAACATGACAATGCCATCCTCTTCCAAGGTGGCACCCTTCACTTCAATATATATCTTTTTTTGGGAAGTTTCAACATAAAAATCAAAACGAGAACGACCATATGTGGATTCTGGTTTGATTTGAATTATATCGCTAAATAACGATGACAGGTATTCGCCTACTACTTTATTAGGCGCTTGGCTATCTATATTGACCAATCGACCACTTTTCTCCACAGCGACTACAGAGTATTTTGTCTTTCTATTAGGATTCTCTGGGATTTCTAAATATGTTGTAACGCCAGGCAAAAACAACTCTTTGCATCTACCAGTGTTCTTCACATGGCAGACTTCAAGTTGCCCATCCACTTCAACATGGGCCACAAACCTATTGGGCCTTGTCACAAATTTTCCTGTAGTTACCTTACCGTATTGCATCAATTGCCTCCTCCTAAACCGTGCTATCAACATTAGTAGTATACCATAAAATCCAAAAAACAATAAGGACATGTCCGAAAACATGCCTTATTGCATACAAATATTTTGTTAAGAAGAGACTTGTAGCCGAAAATCAGCTACAGAAACTGTAATTGTTTCTTATAGATACTATACAACATCGTTAAATATTTGTCAATAGACATTGATAAATATTTATCAAATTTTTATTTGGTAAAATACTCTTGACAAACAAAAAATATATGATAATATAATGATATCAAAATGATATTACTTTGAAGGGGGAAATAATTATGTCAGATTTAAACAAAGTGTTACAAACCGAGGAAAAAGTAGCAAAATCAACTAGCGGTATGGCAATATTAATATTAGCAATTGCGCTAGAAATCGCCGCAACAGCAGGCATTGTTTTGTCAGCCATTTGGATGGATGATGGAATAGGAGGAGGCGTTGCTATATTATTTATTCTCTGCTTGCTAGTGGCGGGTCTAATAGGACCACTTATGTTTGCAGGGCTTAAAGTGTTAGGACCTAATGAAGCATTGGTGCTTACATTGTTTGGTAAGTATTATGGTACATTAAAAGGGGCGGGGTACTTCTTTGTCAATCCGTTCACTGTGGGCAACAACCCAGGCCGTACCACCAATCTAAATGCGACTGCCAGTGGTGGGGAGAATGCTGCTAAAGGCGCGGCAGACATTTCAAATGTCAATTCTTGGGCCCAATATGCACAACTAAAGAATAAAAAACTTTCGCTAAAAGCCATGACTTTGAGCAGTGACAAGCAAAAGATCAATGACCAGCTAGGCAATCCAATCATCATTGGAATTGTAGTGATCTGGAGAGTGTCCAATACAGCCAAGGCGGTGTTCAACGTGGACAACTACAAAGAATTCCTTTCTATCCAGTGCGATTCAGCACTTAGAAACATCGTGCGCATGTATCCTTATGATGCATCAGAGGAAAACAATGAAAAATCACTTCGTGGCAGCAGTGACGAGATATCACAAAAATTAAAAGAGGCAATTCAAGAAAAAGTTGATATTTCGGGTCTTGAAATCGTAGAGGCAAGAATTACACATTTATCCTACGCCCAAGAAATCGCTGCCGCTATGTTGCAACGTCAGCAAGCTTCTGCTATTATAGACGCGAGACAAATGATCGTTGATGGTGCTGTAGGCATGGTAGAAATGGCTATAGCAAAACTTAGTGAAAGCCAATTGATTAATTTAGACGAGGAGAGAAAAGCGGCCATGGTCAGCAATTTGCTAGTGGTGCTTTGTGGCAATAAAGACGCCCAACCCATTGTGAACAGCGGTTCAATCTACTAAACTACTGTGAGCAGTTATAAGTATACAATAATATATTATGGAAAAGAGAGGCAAAAACATGGAAAACAAAGACAAAGATAAAAAGCAGATTCCACTGCGCCTCTCTACTTCCCTTTGGAAAGAATTATCAGCATGGGCGGAGGACGATTTTCGTTCCATCAACGGGCAGATAGAGTATCTTCTCACAGAGTCTGTCAAAAAACGCAAGTCCAAGGAAAAGTAGTAAATTACCACGTATGCTCCATTGCTTTACTTCAATAGCCCGTCATGTTAAAATATTAACAACACACTTATTCTGAAATATGGCAAGTGTATATTCATCTAATTATTTTTTGACATGATTGCTAAAGGAGAAGACAATGAGAATCGGTGAATTTTCTTTGAAACATGGCATCACCCAAGATGCGGTTCGGCATTATTTGGACATGGGCTTGCTTGTTGCTGAGAAAAAATATGGGCAATACAAATTCGTCGAAGCGGATAGTAGAGATCTAGAAAAAATCATCGAACTTAAGCAGATGGATTTTTCTTTAACTGAAATACAAAAAATCCTTATGATTCAGCGGCTGAGTGGTGCAAATACTGATGTGTTTCGCAACCTGTACATGTCTTTTTTAGTTGAAAAGAAAAAAGCAGTAGAAAAGGAAATGGAAAAATACAGCAAAAGCAACGACTTTCTAAACGATATAATCAGTAAAATTAAAATTGAAAAATTAACCACTTTGCAAGAATTAGGTTTTCCCATTGCAGCTTTGGATCTTTTAGAATGTCCTAAATGCCAGCGACCACTCAGTGTATCAGAGGGCAAGATAGCTAAAAACATGATTATGGATGCCAACATTCATTGCGAATGTGAGTATCAAGCAGTGATCGAAAACGGGGTATATATTGACAAAGAGTCTGTACGCAAGAAAATGATTAATGGAAGGGCAGTACCCACAAAAGAAGAGTATTTGGCTTCCGCCTCCCATGATCACGTGAATTTTCTCTACAAGGGGATAACATCCCTAATTGAGTTTGTCAATGATTTTGCTAAGGAGCCTCAATATATTATGGAACTAGATAGCTGCGTAGGATTTTTTCTGCAACAGTATATAAAATATCTTCCAACCAATTCTACATATATCCTCATTGATTACGATTTAGACAGAATCGTTCAATTAAAAAAAGATTTGGAAATGTATTGCAAGCACAAGAAAATTATATTTCTCTGCTGTGACTTTCATCGATTGCCCATTAGGAAAGAGTCTATAGATGTCATCGTTGATTATGGCGTGACAAAGGTGTACGCACAAGAGACAGGTGGGCTGTTGCTGGACAAAGCGCTACCATTATTAAAGCAAGATGGGATTTATACCACTTCATTTACCTACTTTGGTCCAAATTCAAAGGGGAATTTCAAGCTATTTGAAAACGTACTAGATTTTGTTAACAAAGAAAAAATGTTGGAGATGCTTTACAAATCCAACCTTGAAGCAATCAAGATGAAACATATAGGACCTAATTTTGAAGACAATCCATACAACACTGATTTGAAGGGGATGGAGCTTTACCAGGTGGCATATGCAGGATGGAAAAGAGTAGTAGAGTGATTAACAAAGAGCAATAAAAACCTCGGGTCAACCCGAGGTTTTTGGGTTTTTTACAGTTAATTTGCCAAAGCATAAGCTTGACATGGTCATGACACTTGCGTGTAAAATGCTAGTGAATGCTAAGAACATGTGTGATCTGAATCGCACAGACAAATTATTCAAGGAGGTAAATCATGAAAAAAAAGGTTCTAAGTTTATTTTTGGTGGCAGCACTTACAATGACAAGTGCTTCTTTCGCATTTGCTGACAGTATTCACACTGTTCAGCCAGGTGAAGCATTATGGAAAATTGCCCAAAAGTACAACACTACATGGCAAAAGTTAGCAGAAGCTAACAACCTGAAAAATCCTAATTTAATCGTCCCAGGGCAAAAAATAAAAGTCGGGGGTGAACAATCTGCTTTACCAACAACATCGTCTACTTCAAGTAGCAACAGTCAATATCAAAATGAAGTGACCACAGATATAGTTGTTGTAGGTGCAGGCGGTACTGGACTAGCCGCCGCTGCATCGGCATATCAAAATGGTGCAGATGTTATTGTTTTGGAAAAGCTGGCCGCGGCAGGGGGATCCACAGCCCGTTCAGGCGGAGGTATAGGAGCTACCAACACACGTTTTCAAAGGGAAGCAGGCATTGTGGATTCAAAAGCCTCTTGGATGACTTTGTGGAAAGAGCGTCAAAGTACAAGCAATCCTACAAGCAAATATCCTGACTACAACAGAGTAGACAAATTCATGGATGAAGCTGTTGTTACTACAGAATGGTTAGTGGATGATATTGGACATCAGTACAGTGCTGTAACAGGCTATGGAATGGATCCAGAAAAAAGACTTCACTTTCCTAAGGATGTAGGGACGTTAAAAAGTGGGGCAGCCTTAATCAAAAATATTGAAAATTATGTCAAAGGCAAAGGCGTTAAAATTTTATTTGAAACACCGGCTACTGAGCTAATCGTCGATGGGGCAGGCAATGTAGTTGGCGTTATTGCACAAAGCAAGAGTGGCAAAATAAAAATCAATGCCAAAAAGACGATTCTTGCAGCAGGCGGCTTTGCAAAAAATGAAGAACTTTTAAAGCGGTTTACCCCAAGAATGGCAGGCACAGCGGCCATGAGTTTGGCAGCGGCAGGCAGCAATGGTGACGGTATTGTGATGGCAGAAAACGCAGGAGCCGCCCTATATGAAGACCCATGGGTTATCGGATTGGGCATAAGTGCCAAAGTGGCTGGTTCAGATTCAATTATGATGGATTGGAGCAAACTTTATGTCAATGAAAAGGGCGAACGTTTTGTCAACGAACAAACCCATTACGCTCTTGCAACAAATAAAGTGGCACAACAGCAAACACCATGGCTGATTCTTGATACAACCAAAGCCAATGAAAACCTTATAAAAGCCATTGATGGTGCTATGCCAACAACAGAGGTAGTAAAAGCCAATAGCCTTGAAGAGTTAGCCAAAGCCATGGGTGTACCGGCAGATACTTTTGTTAAAACCATGAATACCTACAATGACGGGGCGGCTAAAGGCGTGGATGCTATGGGTAAAGAGAAGCAGTATTTGGTATCCGTTGCAAGTGCTCCATACTATGCAATGAAAATATACCCTAAAACCATGGGAACCATCGGTGGCGTTAAAACCGATGAAAATTACCGTGTATTACGTGCAGACGGTACAGTTATCAACAATCT
This sequence comes from Anaerovoracaceae bacterium, assembly GCA_031553975.1. GTDB lineage: Bacteria > Bacillota > Clostridia > Peptostreptococcales > Anaerovoracaceae > JAVBKP01. Next base: position 13,655 of record JAVBKP010000083.1, read on the forward strand.
GTATGCAGGCGGAGAGAATGCAAATAGAAGCATCTACAATCAAGTCTATATGTCTGGTAGTGCTGCTCAATATGCAATCACAAGCGGACGCTTAGCAGGGGAACACGCTGCAAAAAATTTAAAATAGCAATAAAAAAACTGCACGATGGATAAAAATCGTGCAGTTTTTTCTATTATATTTCCTTGTGTGGTCTTGCTTTGTAGTTTGCTTATTATATTCCTACTCGCAGATTTGCGAGGCTTTTTTCTTCGACTGATATATTATTGAATTTACGCATGCCACCTTCGCCTAATGGCGCTTGCCCCACAATTCCTACTTTCACTTCTACATTCATCGGTATATGGCAAAATCTAATAAGCTCAAACTCTTCTCCATCAGTGGAAAAATGAACTGCACAGTCGTCGTCTTTTCTGCTCACTTGCAACCAGATGCTATCTTGAACTATGTACGGTCCTATGGCATCATCTGACACTTGGTTAGTAGCTACGCTAATAGCGGCTATTTTACCATTGTCTACAACTTCTAAACAACCTTTAATCCAGTGTGTTTCGTCGCTATAAATAAGCAATCCCACGCCATCATAGCACCCTTTGTTTTCCATTGATACTTTAGCGCGAATCACACAGTTTCCATTTAATTCAGTATAATAAAATGGAGCATTACATACCATGGATTTACCATCTAAGGCACAAAACAAATCCGTCTTGTCAGGAACAAGCAAACTAACGCCGTCTTCAAATTCCTCAATATGACATTCATTCATCCACTTAAAATCTTTATTCATCATCTTAGCATCCGCCTTTCCTTTAACAAAAGACACCATAAAAACGATTACGGTGCCTTTTATTATTTGGTGGAGATAAGGAGGATCGAACTCCTGACCTCTTGACTGCCAGTCAAGCGCGCTCCCAGCTGCGCTATACCCCCATATTTTACAAAAATTAGTATACACTAAAATTCATGCAATGTGAAGCATTAATTTATATTTTGACAAAAAAATATTGCATGTCATGTCCAAAAGGAGATATAATTTTAGAGTGCTTTCTAGCAAGAGTTTAGATGGGGAGGGATTTACATGGAAAGACTTACAGGAACAGTAGTAAGAGGGCTAAGAGCGCCTATCATACGAGAAGGGGACGACCTTAGAAAAATCGTCGTAGAAACAGTTCTTACAGCGCAAAAGGCTGGAGAGTATCAAATAGGGGATAGAGATATTATTGCCATGACAGAGGCGATTGTTGCAAGAGCCCAAGGAAATTATGCAACGACGGATCAGCTAGCGGCAGACATAAAGGCGAAATTTCCAGAAGGTACAGTTGGTGTAATCTTCCCTATACTTAGCAGAAATCGATTTGCTATTTGCCTCCGTGGTATAGCAAGAGGGACTAAAAAAGTCATATTGATGCTTAGTTATCCTAGCGATGAAGTGGGGAATCATTTATTGGACATTGATTTGCTAGATGAAAAAGGTATTAATCCATACTCTGATGTGCTGACACAAGAAGAGTTCGAGTCTAAACTTGGCAAATCCAAGCATGAATTCACAGGTATGGACTATGTGAACTACTATAAAGGGCTAATCCAAGAAGAGGGTGCAGAAGCGGAAGTTGTTTTTGCCAATAGCCCAAAGGCTATTTTACAATATACAAAACATGTTTTGGCATGTGACATTCACACTAGAGTTAGAACAAAGC
>JAVBKP010000115.1:0-5474 GCA_031553975.1 Anaerovoracaceae bacterium
TATGAGTGGTTTCTAGCAATGCCGCAACAGAGGCCATATGAACACGTTTTATTCCCTCACCCGACATAGCTATTCTGTCAAACCGCTTTGTACCAAAGAAGCCCGTTGAGGTTTTCGAAGCAAACAGCTTTGTTTCTGTCATGTCTATACCACATTTCTTTGCGCACAGGGAATATCTATATTCCTGCTCTCCAATATTCCTCTCGTCCTGAGAAGATGGAAATTTAATAATCCAGTCCTCACCATCTACTGTAGTCAAGATTTTAGGCCTAGCACCGCCCGATGAGCCGCCCAGTCGAAATAACTCCTCTAACTCCTCTGAATATTCCGTTTTAAGTATTTGTTCACATTCTTTAGCGATTTTATCCAAATCAAAATCTTCTGCTGGTCTGTCAAGATGCACTGTTGGTTCATAATTAAGCGCACCCATTCCCGATTTACCTACAATAGCTAGGCGATCCAAATTGCCTATGTACATGGGATTTATGCTATTTTTCAGCAACAATCTGTCCACCAAAAGACGTCCCCAGCCATCAGGCAAACTATCTGCAAATACACCGAATACGCCATCAAAAGGATCAATTTTAGGCATAAAGACCTTTTGCTCCAATGGCATAGAAAAAGGGCTGATCGAAAACCCATCAGCCAACCATTCTTTACTGTATTCAAAAGCAGCAAGATACTCCTTGTACAATGCCATAGTTCCTACAATATGACCATTATACACCACTTCCAACTTTTTAATTTTGTCCATATATTACCTCCTCAATAGTGGCATATGGAATCTCTGCAAAAAGTGCTTCGAATTCATCCACCATATCAAGTGCAATAGCCAATTTTATCAACCCACCAAGAGATATCTCGCCGCTAGTTTCAAACCTTTTCACAGACCCTAAGCTTACCCCTGACTTTTCACTCAATTTCACCTGTGAGAGCTTTTTTCGCTTCCGAACCGCTCTAATTCTAATAGCAATTTGCTGCTGTATTTCTTTTGGCGTTGGCTCCTCTAAAAATTTTCTGTTCATAGATAATATATTATCCCAAACCACTAAAAATGTCAAGTTATAGATAATATATTATCTAAATTTTTAATGTTATTTATTTAAATTTTACACATTTTATAAGCATAAAATCCATCAATCCCGTCCACATGAGGATACAACTTTAATTCCGCCCCCTGGCTCTGTCCATTGCCCATGCCCACAGGCATAAAGTTTGGGTTTTGCTGTAAGAACTTTTCTATCACCATCTGATTTTCACTGCGAGATATGGTACAAGTGCAATACATCAATATACCACCCGGCTTCACATACCGCCCAGACGTCTCTAATATTCCCAATTGAAGCTCTGGAAGCTTTGCAAATATAGAATCATACGGCTTATATTTCATTTCTGGTCGTCTTCTCACTACCCCAAGTCCCGAACATGGCACATCAGCAAGAACTATATCAGCCGTTTCCACCAATTCTTCATCAGTTACAGTTGCATCCCCTACGCTGGCGTGAATGATGGCTATTCCATGGCTCTCTGCCGCTTTGAGCATCAAATCAAGCTTGTGCTGGTGAATGTCTTTTGCAATGATTCTTCCCTGATTTTTCATTTTTTCTGCCATAAATAAGGTCTTCCCGCCCGGTGCTGCACACATATCAATCACATCCTGACCCTTTTGAGGGTTTAACATATTTATAGCCCTCATAGAACTTTCATCCTGTATGTATAACATACCCTCTTTGAAAAGGGTGGTCTCTGTAATATCTGCACCCTTGATATATAAGCATTCAGGTGTATCTGCGGATTCCTCACATACAAAGCCTAACAACTCTAATTGGGTTTTTGCTTCAGACTTTGTTGTCTTCAGCAAATTCACCCGAGCCGATATTCGAGGCGTTTCATTCCCTGCCTTTAATAGCAATTCTGTGAACCCCGCGCCATATTCATTGAGCCATAGATTCACAATATCTATATGATAAGAATACTTTATAGATAAGTGTAATGAAAGATTTTTTTCAGGATTAGGCAATCCTATTTTATCACCGTCCCTTAGGTAATTTCTCAGCACTCCATTAATAAATTTGTCCTTGCCCTTGCAAAGTTTTTTAGACAAAGTGACGCTTTCATCAATAGCGGCATATTCAGGCACAGAATCCATGAATTTTAACTGATAGATACCTGCACGTAGGATGTTAATATCCGTCTTGTCCACCTTTGATACGCCAGTCTTTATGAATCTGCCCAATATGTAGTCTATATATATACGATTCTCCAATACCCCATAAACAAGCTCTCTAACAAAAGAGGGCGCACTTGGTTTCATAGCACGAATATTCTTATTTAGCGTAAGGTTAGAATAGGCACCATCTTTGTCCACCTGGACTAAAGTGACAACAGCGCAGTGACGGTTTATATCCATACTAGTTCCTCGCACCTCTCATTACCAACAGACGCAGAAGATTGGCAATGGCAACAGCCATAGCAGCCACATAGGTGAGCGCCGCCGCTCCCAACACCTTTTTCGCTGGTTTACGTTCATCACTGCTAATAATTCCAAGTTGTTCCATTTGTACAATGGCCCTACTACTGGCATTGAACTCTACAGGAAGTGTGATTCCTTGAAATACTACAGCACCACAATAGAATAGTATTCCTAAATCAAATAGTCCCATATACCCTAATATAAGTCCTCCTATAGCAAGGGGCCATGCAAGGTTTGATACAAGACTAACAGCAGGTGCTATAGCATTCCTCATAACCAAAGCTGCATACTTTTCTTTGTGCTGTATGGCGTGTCCTATCTCATGAGCAGCCACGCTGATGGAAGCAATGCTGGTACTATTGTAAACATCTGACGATAAGTTAACAGTGCGCTTTCGAGGGTCGTAATGATCGCTCAATTGCCCTGGTGTCATTAACACTGGTACATCACTTAGACCATTGTGGTCAAGTATACGCCTAGCCACTTGTGCCCCAGTCAATCCCTTACGGCCATTCACCTTAAGGTACTTGTTAAAATTGGACTTCACCTTAAACTGAGCATAAAACGCAAATATCATTGCTGGTATCAACAACACATAGGTAGCACCACCTGCACCATAATACATTAATTCATTCATCTTCTTTTCCCCTTTGATTGTAATTCATGTTAATCTAATTTACTTACGGTTCTTTTATTCATTGCTGTTAGCCAAAAGACCCCCAGTTTTTATATTATTTCCCAACAAATAGGATTGTACGTCCATGGCTTTTTTACCAGGGAATTGTAATTTTTTGATTAGAAGAACCCCTTGACCTGTTTGCACTGCCAGTCCATTTTTATCTGCATTTAGAACAGTCCCAGATTGAGGGTCCCCGAGAGCGTCATCATTTAGAACCGTCCCAAATTTAATGCTTTCGGATTGCACATCGGCCTCCCAGATTTTTACCATTTCGCCATTATAAAAGGTATAGGCGGCTGGCCATGGGTTTAGACCTCTGACTTGGCGTTCTAGCTCTACTGCTGTTCTCCTAAAGTCCAGCAGCCCTTCTGATTTTGTCAACATCTTTGCGTAGCAGGACTGGCTATCATCCTGTTTTATACGAACCACACTGCCATCTTCTATTTTGGGCAGTGTTTCTATTAACAATTTAGCGCCCTCTTCCGCAAGTTCATCATGGAGCAGCGCCGCTGTCTTTCTTCCTATTTCCGTATGGTAGAAAGACAGCATGTCCCCGGTGTCTAGTCCTTCTTCCATGTACATGATCGTGACACCGGTGGCGGATTCACCGTCCAATATAGCACGGTGAATCGGCGCTGCGCCTCGATACCTCGGCAATAAGGAACCATGAATGTTAACACATCCATATTTTGGTAATCCCAACACCTCCACAGGAAGAATTTGCCCATAGGCCGCCACTACGAAGCAATCTGCATCGTAGTGTTTTAAAGTAGCAAAAAAATCCTCATCCCCTCGCACTCTTTTAGGTTGCAATACAGGGATGCCTAGCTGTAAAGCTTTTTCCTTGACGGGAGGGAACTGAACTTTCTTGCCCCTGTCCTTTTCTTTATCTGGTTGGGTAACAACTGCCATCACCTCATGTCCTGCCTCTATGATTTTCTCTAGGGCAGGCACGGCGAACTCAGGTGTCCCCATGTATACAATTTTCATTCGTCTGCGCTCCTCATATTTGTCGCCTTATCTGTATACAGCACGCCCTCTAGATGGTCATGCTCATGGGAGAATGCTTTTGCTAATAATCCTGTAGCCTCGATTTCCACCCATTGTCCGTCTCTGTTTTGCCCTTTGATTTTCACATATTCTGGACGGGTCACGGTACCCACTTTGCCCAACACGCTAAGGCAGCCCTCTTCTTCTGTTACCGCTCCTTTGGTTTCTAATATCTCTGGGTTAATCATCTCGTATATTTGGTCTTCTACCTCTACTACAAAAATACGCTTTAGCATACCAACCTGTGGCGCTGCTAGACCAACTCCATCATAATCCCTCATGGTATCTATCATATCATCAAGGAGCCTTTTAATCTTGTCGTCAATTGCCTCTACTGGTCTACATTTTTTCTTTAGGATATCGTCCCCGACTTGTACTACGTTTCTAATTGCCATACTCTTGCTTGCTAAATTTCACCCATGTCTTGTCACTGAGAAAAATTTTCCTACGCAAGCCCTCCTTTCAAATTTTAAATGACTGCATACGGATTGACATCGACTAAAAACTGATAGTCTTCATATTCCGCACTATAAAACACCTTTTTCATTTCTTTTAGGACTTCCATGTATTTTGTTGTATCTTCTAAGTCGCTTTTTATAATCATTTGGTATCTATATCTATCCTTAATTCTATACATATGCGCCGGCTTTGGTCCTAATATCTTGTCTGTGACTTTCGGTCCAAATTCTTCTATGAGGCTTCTAAGAGTCATAGCCATAGCTTCCTCCGTTCGCTTTTCATCTGTGGTTGACGAGGTGATCAATATCAGGTCAACAAATGGTGGATAGCTTGCCTGCCGCCTCATTCCAATCTCTTCTTTGAAAAGACCTTCATAGTCTTGGTTAACGGCACATTGTATAGCATGGCTTTCTGGTCCATAGGATTGAACCACTACAATGCCTTCATCTTCCCCTCGCCCCGCTCTGCCTGCTGCCTGTATGATTAACTGGTATGTTCGCTCTGCTGACCGATAATCTGGAATATTCAATGACAAGTCTGCTGCCACTACGCCAACCAGCCCTACATGCTTAAAATCTAGCCCCTTAGCTACGATTTGTGTGCCAATAAGGATCTGTGTCTTTTGGTTCTTAAAGTCGTTTAGAATGGATTCTGTGCTGCCTTTCCTCTTTGTCGTATCTAAATCCAATCTTCCCACACTTGCATCAGGAAACATCTCTCTTGTCAGTTCTTCTAGCTTTTCTGTCCCAGTTCCAAAATGCTTAATATATTTGCTACCGCAATCTGGACAAAGTTTTGGCACGGCCTGCCCAT
>JAVBKP010000031.1:0-5241 GCA_031553975.1 Anaerovoracaceae bacterium
TTAGGGCCTGCCTTAACCGTAACGATGGATTTGAATCTACTTTTAAGACCATTGATGCGGATATTTTTTGCTTGCAAGAGACAAAAATGGAAAAAGGGCAAGCAGAAATAAATGTGGCTGGGTATGAAGAGTACTGGAATAGTGCGCAAAAAAAGGGCTACTCAGGTACAGCTATATTCACCAAGATAAAACCTCTTGAGGTAACATATGGGATTGGCATAGAAGAACATGACAAAGAAGGCAGAGTGATAACGTTGGAATTCGACGCTTTTTACTTTGTTAACGTATATGTGCCTAATTCACGTAGGGCCAAGATCGAAGGTACCAACAAATACCATTTGGTGAGGCTTGATTATCGGATGACATGGGAGGATGCCTTTAGAGATTACCTAATAGAACTGGATAAGAAAAAACCTGTGATTTTCTGTGGCGACATGAATGTGGCTCATCAAGAAATAGACATTAAAAATGCCAAATCAAATCGCAAAAACGCAGGGTTTACGGATGAGGAGAGGGGTAAAATGACATTGCTCCTAGAATCAGGCTTTACAGATATTTATAGAGAGTTAAATCCAGAAAAACATGATGCATACACATGGTGGTCTATGATGCCAGGTGTTAGAGAAAAAAATATTGGCTGGCGCATTGATTATTTCATTGTGTCAGATCGGTTTGTGCCACATATAAAAGACGCAATGATATTATCAGATGTATATGGCAGTGATCACTGTCCAGTAGGAATAAAAATACAATAGATGGAGAAGGAGATAGAAAATGCCAATTATAGCAATAACTGATGCGGCAGAGGGAATGATAACATCAATACCAATCAAGGATCCAACTTCCGATAAATTGTTAGTCGCGGAAAACACAAAGCTGACAGAAAAGACAATAGCCATATTAGAGCGTTATGGAGTAGTCCAAATTGCCGTGTTAGAGCAGTTTACCCTATTGATTAATCCCAATGACACCACCAAAGCTGAGACATTGCATGAACTGAGAAAATTAATTTTAAAATACGCACCACATCACCCAGAGGCCAATAAAAACGATGCCATGGTAGGTGTCTCTAAACACATTGCAGGACTATTAGAAACAGTAGTGGATGATGAATTGATTTTGGATTATTTAACCACGATTAAGATAACCAGCATGCCACTTTTAAAGCATTCATATGCGGTATGCAGTCTTTCCATGTTAGTGGCTGGTGCCATGGGGCTAGATGAGGTTCAAGTAGTAGATATAGGAAAAGCAGCCCTTATACATGATATTGGAATGCTTGAAATGCCGTTCTTGATTGGCAGTAGCAACCGGGGAGACCAACAAGAGGGTCTTTTCAGAGAGCATACCACCTATGCATATTATATGTCTAAAGAGGCAGGATTATCTGATAGAATAGCTACAATACTACATACCCACCATGAAAAGTGGAATGGATCAGGATACCCCCAAGGGCTTAGCGAAGAGATGATTTATGTAGGAGGAAGGGTTTTGGCTGTTTGTGATAGCTTTGATACCTTCGTCAGATTTGAAAATATGCCACACTATCATGCCATTGAATATCTGTACGGAGGAGGCGGGTTTTTCTTCGATCCAAAGGTGACAGATGCATTCTTGAAAAACATCTGCATATATCCGCTAGGCGCACTGGTAAAACTATCCACAGGAGAATCAGGCGTCGTTGTCAATGTGAGACGAAACCTAGGAGATAGGCCAGTGGTTGATATTTATTACAATTCATCAGATAGAAAAAATTCAGTATCTAAGCAAGTTGATTTAGGGCAGCAAAGCACACTATTTATTACAAAATTATTTGAGTAATGCCAGCCTTGGAAGGAAATTGTGAGGACTTTATGCAAGGAGACAGCATGCGCATTCTACACACATCAGATTGGCATTTGGGAATAACCATTCATGGATATAGCATGCTAGTTGAACAAGGAAAATTCATTGATGAGTTCATACTGCTTGTCAAGGAACAAAATATTGATATGGTCATCATCGCAGGGGATGTTTACGACAGTACTGTATCAAGCAGTGAGGCAATAAACCTTTACAATAAGCTAGTCACTACCCTTTGCTATGAGATGAATATTCCTACCATAATAATAGCTGGCAATCACGATGGTGCTGCTAGATTGGCCGCTTGTAGCCAGTTGCTCAAGAAATCTAACCTATATATAACAGGAAAACTTACAGGTGATATAAAGCCTGATGTTTTTCACGATGTGGCCGTATATAGCGTGCCATATTTTAACATTGATGAAGTAAGAGCACTGTATCCTACAGAGGAAATAAAGAACTATTCCCAGGCTATGAAAATCATTTTAGATGACATTAGAAAGACCATGGATACACAGAAGATGAATATTGCCGTAAGCCATGGATTTATCAGCGGTGCGGAGCTTTCAGACAGTGATAAAGCAGCTATGATTGGCACAGCCAATATGATATCTAAAGATGTTTTTGAGGGGTTTGATTATGTGGCACTAGGCCATCTGCATAGACCGCAAAAGCTATCAGATACTGTGCATTATGCAGGTTCTCCGTTAAAATACTCATTTGGAGAGGCTGGGCAGAGCAAAGCAGTCAAAATCATTGATTCTAACAGCAGACAGGTGACCAGCATACCAATTGTTCAACCTAAAGAAATGAAGTTGATACAGGGCACATATGAGGCCTGTTTGGCTATCATGGAGATGGATTCCAATCGGGAAGATCTAACAAAGGTCATAGTAGAGGATCGATATGTAGGGCTTGAAATGTTAGATTTGTTTAGGAGTTATTATCCAAATCTACTTAGCGTTACGGGAAAAAGCATTGATACGGCTGATGGACAAGTTACCATTACCATTGATGAAATACAAAGGCTAACGCCAGTGGAGATATTGGAAAAATTTTGCATAGAAATGGCAGATTTTACAGTTAGTGCCAGGCAGAAAAAAATGTTTGAGGAGGCCTTTAGCAAGGCTGAGGAGGGCGGTGAGCTCTCATGAAACCTATATCATTGAAGATGTCTGCCTTTGGTCCCTATGCTTCTGAGCAAATCGTGGACTTCGAGGGATTAGCAAAAGCGGGGCTCTTTCTCATTCATGGTGAGACAGGGGCAGGAAAGACGGTAATACTAGATGCCATGGTGTATGCACTGTACGGTAAGAGCAGCGGCGGTGGCAGAGAAGATATTATGGGCATGCGATGTAGCTATGCGCCAGAAACAGAGCAAACCTATGTGGAATTCACTTTTTCTGTGCGAGGAAACAACTTTAAATTTACCAGAAGCCTAAGGCCTAGCAAAAAACGTGATGGCACAATACAGCTTTTAGCGGAGCAAAACGCTTTATTCCAAGATGAAAATGGAGTGTTTGTACCATTCTTTGAGAATCCTAAAATACGAAATGTAGAAGAAAAAGCAGAAGAGATTGTAGGACTGAATTATGACCAATTTAGGCAAGTGATTTTGTTGCCACAGGGACAGTTTGAAAAACTGCTGATTTCCAAGTCCGAAGAAAAAGAAAATATATTGGGCACGCTATTCAATGTAGCCCTTTGGAAAAAAACAGCAGAGAGCCTAGCAAGCAAGGTACAAGAGGAAAGACGCAGGCTAGAAGCGGAAGAGGACCAAATTAGGAGGAACTTAACTGAGTATCAGGTAGAAGACGTCAATGGGCTAGCAGAAAAATTTGATCAACTAAAAGAAGAAGGTCGGCGCCAAAGGGAAGAACAAGACATAGCTGAGCTAGACAAGAGGCAGGCAGAAGAACGGTTTCAGCGGGGGACTAAAATATGTGAACTAACGGCAGGAATAAAGGTTCACCAAGAGAAAATAACAAATGTGGCTCACCAGCTAGATCAGTGCAGAGAACTTTTAAAATCTAGCATGGAGGAAATTTCTCAAAATGAGGAGAACAAGCGGTCGGTAGAAAAATATATACAGATGCTTCAAATATATGAAAACCTTGATGGGCTAGGGCAGGTGGCACAAAATGCTGAAATCCAGTACGAGAAGGCAAAGTCCCTATTAGAGAAAGAGCAAAAGGCTATAAAAACCCTACAAGATGCCAAGGAAAAGATGCAAAAGCAGCAAGAAGAATTCTTGGAGGAAAATGCGAAGAAGCTTCAAACTGCTCTGGAAGAGGCAAAGGGACGATATGAATCAGGCTATGAGAATTATAGGCAAAACCTAGCTGGACAGCTTGCTAGTGGACTAGAGGAAGGCTTGCCTTGCCCCGTGTGCGGTAATACCCATCATATAGAACTAGCAGAAGGTGGGCAAAATCAGGTCACAGAAGATATATTGAAAAATATGATGGAAGAGGTAGAGAACCAAATCTCCCAAAGTGCAACGCAAAATCAGCAACTAGAAGCTATGAAGAAAAAATCTGCTGACATTGGTGTAGAGGTATCTCTAGTGGAGCAAAAGGTGTCCAAAATCATGGAAGACATCAGTTTGCGCTTAGGTGAAAAGGAAAAGGCTATGGCTGAATACAATGCCATGGCAAATACCCTAGAGGCAGATATCAAAAGTAGCCATGAACTAAAGACTATCATTGAATCCACACAGCGCATGGTCGCTGAGTTTGAAAAGCATCTCAATGAGCAAAGAGAGAAAGAGAAGCAATTAGAAAATTTTCTCAGCGCAGAGACGGCACTCCATGAGGAGAAGATAAAACAACTCTCTGAGATAGGAACAGATAGCCATATGACAGAGCAGGAACTAAGCGTATTGAAACTAGCAGTCAAAGCATGTACTGACAAACATACGGACATCATCGGGCAAGTAGCGAGAAAAGAGCAAGAAATTGAAAAACTAGAAAAGCTAACTGGCGACTTGAAAAATAAAGCGCAGGCTCTGGAGGAAAAGCGAAAAACTTCTGATGAAGACCAGAACTTTGTGAGATTGGTCCGTGGTGACAATGGTGTTAGCTTGCAGCGATACGTACTTGGTGTTATGCTATCAAGTGTGACAGCAGAGGCCAACAGACTATTAAGAGATGTCCATGAGGGAAGATACCAGCTTTATAGAACGATAGAGACTACGGGACGCACTAAAAAAGCAGGGCTCGAGCTAGAAATATTTGATGCCATGTCAGGCACAAAACGTAGCGTTGTGAGCCTATCAGGGGGCGAAAAATTCTTGGTGGCGCTATCCTTAGCCATTGGTCTATCTACCGTGGTGCAGGCACAATCAGGAGGCATCAAAATAGAGTCTATGTTTGTAGACGAAGGATTTGGTACCCTGGA
>JAVBKP010000035.1:0-13079 GCA_031553975.1 Anaerovoracaceae bacterium
AGGTGCTGTATTTGAAGACGATGGATTTACAGCGGTTTCCAGTGCTAAGATCGAACTGTATTATGGAGAGGTGAGAGTGGGTGGAACCACTACCAGTAGCACAGGTGCATTTACCTTTGTAGGATTGCCGTTAGGCATATACAAGATGGTGGTGACTATGCCAAATGATGCAAGAATACAATCTTTCATCCATCCAGTAACAGAAGGCAGTAATTCTGCAACTTTACGCATTGCTTCCATGGCAACAGTAGATAACTACGAGGTGGCAAAACAAGCCATCGTAAAACAGACAGGGGATACACCAGCAGTAGCGGCGTATATACCAAGTAATGTATTTACGGAGCTTTTACAAGACTTGCACAACATGGGTGCCCAAGGTGGTATTGCTAGGATTACGTTAAATGTCCACACATTAGAAGAAGACGATGCGGCAGATGACAAAGATATCATTGCAACATCAGTAGCCGCTATAGGCAATGGTACACTTGCATATATGGTAGACTTCTCATTGAAAAAGACAGTGGATCCGACGGGAGCCGCCATTGCTACAGTAGGAGCTATCCACGAAACCAACGTACCACTAGAGATTACCATGGCATTGCCAGAGCATCTGCAAGGCAGGAATACAGCATACCTAAGCTTATGGCGTTTGCACCATGAAGAGGATGAAAGTGCAAACCCAGCACCAGAGCAGTTTGCAAGAGGAACAGACAGAAACAGTGAAAACTACAACTTCACAGAAGTGGATGGGGTCAAATACATAACCATCTTTACCAAAAAATTCTCTACATACGCATTAGTAGAGACTATTCCACCGGTAGTAGACACATCAGACGATGAAGGTCAACCATTGCCTGTGATTGAAAATCCAAGTGGAAAGCTAAACATTAAGCTACTTGACACATCAGATGGCAGATCATATCTCTATGGAGATCCAAAAGGAATGTTTAGACCAAATGATCAGATGACAAGAGCAGAAGTGGCCCAAATGTTCTACAATCTGCTTGGCAACAAGAATGTAGCTGGCACAAATATGTTTACGGATGTAAGCTCAAATGACTGGTATGCCAATCCAATTAAGGCACTTGCATCATTGGGCATTATCAGTGGATACGGTGACGGCACATATAGGCCGAACAGTAATATTACAAGGGCGGAATTCATGGCCATAGCGCAGAAATTCACACAGGTGACCACAAGTGGTGGCATCGTGTTTAAAGACGTGACAGCAGGCGCATGGTATGAACAGGCAATCAAAAATGCGTCAGGATATGGTTGGATTGAAGGATACAATGATGGAACCTTCAAACCAGCTAACAAAATCACCAGAGCTGAGGCCGCAACGGTGACCAACAAAATGATCGGACGCAAAACAGACAAAGCTGCCATTGACAATATACCAAATCTGAAAACTTTCCCAGACGTGACGACCAGTCACTGGGCATATTATCAGATTGAAGCAGCAACCAATAAAATGAAATAAAAAGAGATTTGGCTTTAAAAAAGTAAGCCAGACAATGAAAACCGCTAGAGCCACGTCTTTAGCGGTTTTTATGTTGGTGCTTTAGGAAAGCACAATAGGGCACTGAAAGTGTCAAAATAGCAAAAAATAATATGTATATTTTATACCCCGTCCTAATATAGTGTTACATAACTATAATAGGAGGGGATTTTATTTTGGAGAACGAAATGATATATGAAAGCATATCCGAACGCACCCAGGGTGATATTTACATAGGCATAGTAGGGCCCGTGCGTAGCGGAAAATCGACTTTCATCAAGAGATTTATGGATTTGATGGTAATGCCTAATGTGGAGAATGCATACATCAAGGAGAGAATCAGAGACGAGCTGCCACAAAGCGGAGCAGGTAAAACAATCATGACCACGGAGCCAAAATTTGTTCCCTCCGAAGCGGTAGAGCTAGGATTATCTGGTGGCGGCAAATTCAAAGTTAGATTAATTGATTGTGTAGGCTACATGGTAGATGGGGCTATCGGTCATACTGAAGACGGGCAGCCAAGAATGGTGAGTACACCTTGGAACCAAGAACCAATACCTTTTGGTGAGGCAGCTGAGATAGGTACAAAAAAAGTTATCACGGAACATTCTACCATAGGATTGGTGATAACTACAGATGGGACGATATCAGAACTAGAAAGAGATGACTACGTCCCAGCGGAAGAAAGAGTCATACGTGAGTTGAAAGAATGCAACAAACCTTTCATCATTGTGCTGAATTCTATCTTCCCAGAGTCAGAAAGTGCAGTGGAGTTAAAATGCCAGCTAGAAGAAAAGTATGGTATGCCTGTGGTGGCTGCCAACTGTGCTAGAATGGGTGTGAATGCGCTGAACGAAATATTAGAAGAGACTTTATACGAGTTCCCTGCCACACAGGTGAGCTTTAGGGTGCCAGGTTTTATCAATGGGTTACCCAATGACCATTGGATTAAGAGCAGTTTGATTGACAGTATCAAGGATTGGAGCGGTAGCTTCCACAACATTAGAGATATTAGACAAGGGCTAATAAAATTGGAAGATGGGGAGATTATCCGTGGCTCTCGTGTCAGTGGTGTGGATCTAGGAACTGGTGCCGTGGAGATAGAAATGGAAGCGGTAGGCGGACTTTTCTACAAAGTAATCGAAGAGATGATGGACAGCGAAGTGAAGAATGACTACCAGTTCTTTGAACTGCTAAAAGAATTCACAGTAGCCAAGAAGTCCTATGATAAGATTTGTGGTGCCATGCAGCAAGTGGAATCTACTGGGTACGGCATTGTACAGCCAAAGATGACAGAGATGGTTCTAGAAGAGCCAGAAATATTCAAACAAGGCAACAAATTTGGCGTTAGGCTAAAGGCCAAAGCCCCATCCCTTCATTTGATCAGAACAGACATCACTACAGAGGTTGCGCCTGTCGTTGGTTCTGAGAAGCAAAGTGAAGATCTAATCAAATATTTGGTGACAGAATTTGAAAGCGATCCAACTAAAATCTGGGAAACCAACATATTTGGAAAGTCCCTATATGAGATGGTCACTGAGCAAATGCAGAGCAAACTGACCAATGTACCAGACCATATTCGGGTGAAATTGCAGAAGTCATTGCAGAAAATCTCTGATGAAGGTAAAGAATACTTAATTTGCGTTGTATTATAAATCATATCGTCAAAATACGATGCTAAGTTATCCCTAACACATATCCAGAAACCTCCTATTTTATGGGAGGTTTTTTGTATCATAGGACGACATGATGTGATATAATTAACATTATTACGCGTTAAGACACTAGTCTTGGAGGTTGAGATGAAAAGTAGGTTTAGCAAAATAACAAAGGGCAAAAGAGGTAGCAAAATATTTTTGGGTATTGGTCTATCTTTGGCGATATTAATAGCCCAAGTAACACCTGCTTTTGGGTTTTCAGATAACAGAATCGGGTCATGGTATTATGAATATGTAAAATTCATGGAGGACCAGAGAATATCGGCAGGGTACGGGGATGGGAGTTTTAAGCCCAACAACAAAGTGAGCACAGGGGAATCCATGGTTTTGGTCATGAAGACCCTTGGAATTGCACCAGATGAGGCAACCGGTGGACATTGGGCATCGGGGTATTTTAGCGCAGCGGAAAAGGTAAATGCCACAGGCAATAGTACCCTCTCAACCTTGGATTCACCTATCAAGCGTAGCCAAGTTGCTGTATTGATGTACAAGCTCATGGGACTTAGTACGGAGGTGGGGATTCCTCCTGTATTTGCAGATATAAGTACAGTGGAAATCAACCAACTATATGAAATGGGGATTTTTGGAGGCTATACTGAGAATGGCAAATTGTTATTCAAGCCTAACAATTTTTTGACCAGGGCCGAACTGAGTGTAGTGATTAAAAAACTGTATGACTATAAAGAAGGACCAGAAGAAGATACTGAGGAAGAGATTAAGCTAAGTGCTATTTTGAGCAAAGAAGAAACCCAAGAACCGACATATCCTGTGTCTGTGAAAGATTTTGAAAAAGTATTGCTGAATATGGCTGTTAAGAATCAATTCAAACGGACTGTCCCCTATACCACAGGGTATACAAATGCCATTAAGAGCAGGCAGATACTAGAAGTAGTAAATGATGCTTTTGCTAATGTTTTCGCTACATATCCAGAGTATTTTGGTTTTACCAACCAGCTTTTGCTCAATGGTACATATGGCTCGGACAATTATATTACCATAGATATTGGTGGACAGGATTATACAGATGATGAAGTGACGGAGAGAAGGACGATTTTCCTCAATGAAACGAAGGACATTGTGATTTCTCTATACAAATCAGGGATTATTGATGATGATATGAGCGAAACCCAAAAGGCTAGAGAGATGTATGAATGGGTAGTACTGAATACAAAGTATGACGAGAGCCTTGACCGGGATAGTTTTAATGGATATGGTGCCAGCCACCTTGGCATGGCAGTGTGTCAGGGCTATACAGCATTATATAATACCATGCTAAAGCTGGTGGGAATAAAGGCGCAGGGCATTGCAGGAAGTGCATCTGGTAGTAGCGTGGGCAGCCAAGATCATATTTGGACGTTGGCGGAATTAGATGGCAAAACAGTTCATATCGACGTGACCTTTGGAGACCCAGTGCCCGACAGACTTGGCAAATGTGATTTCACGTATTTTGCAGTGGATTCGGATTTTATGCGCAAAGACCACGTCTGGGATAGGGATAAGTTTGGAATGTAGACAGATACATGTAGGTGGAGAAAGTCTAAGATTTTGCGATCATAGGCTTTTTTTGTTAAGAATTTTGTAAGAATTGTATTGGGTGATTTGACGGATTTAGTTGGTAGAGTGTATACATACCCGAATGCAATGAAGGAGGCGAACATGCAAACTGAAAAACCCCGGATCCTGGTGGTAGACGACGATAGGGAAATCGTAGGCGGTATAGCAAAGCTTTTAGAGATGGAGGGCTTTGAGACGTTAAAGGCCTATGATGGACTGGAAGCGTTAGACCTTCTCACAAAACACACGGTACATTTGATTGTTCTAGATGTGATGATGCCAAGGCTAGATGGTTTATCGGCTACAATGAAAATCCGTCAAGATAGGAACATTCCTATCATCATATTATCGGCTAAATCGGAAGACACTGACAAGGTACTTGGGCTTTCCATGGGGGCAGATGACTACGTGACAAAGCCTTATACACCTATGGAGCTAGTAGCCCGCGTTAGGGCTCAAATCAGACGGTATCTTCAACTAGGACATATCCAACAAGGAAAGGAAACACAATGCGTTACTGTAGGTGGGCTTAGATTAGATACAGAGACAAAAACCCTGCTGGTGGATGGGGAAGAAGCAAAGCTGACGGCCACGGAGTATAAAATACTGGACCTGCTCATGCGTAACCCAGGTCGTGTGTTTTCCGCCGAAGAGATTTATGAACGTGTCTGGGGCGAAGATGCCTACTCAGTGGAAAACACTGTGGCCGTACATATCCGAAGAATTCGGGAAAAAATAGAAATTAATGTTAAAGAACCAAGATATTTGAAGGTGGTGTGGGGAATTGGTTACAAAATGGAAAAGTTTTAATAGGAGCAGTGCTTACAAAAGCATTATTAACTTGCTAATCATCGTGCTAATCACAGTAATAACAATGCGAGGGATAACATTCTTAGCAAAGGTGGAAAATGGCATATTGGATGATGATGTATTATATACACCAAGTTATGAAAAAGCCATGTATTATAATGATATTTGGGCGTTCAACAAAGAGATAATGAATAGCGATGTTGAAATTCAAACGGAAGATTTTAACTATATAGTGAAAAAGGATGGGCAAATCCTCCAGCATATGGTGAACAATGGTGTTGACAACGGCAAGGTGTTTGTTTATTCAAAAAATGAAAATGGTGATGTTGAAAGCTCTGAGAATATAACATATCAGGCGTTCTTAAATGACCCGAAGGCCATTTCGTACGTCCAAATGACAGAAAAGGCAATAGAGGAAAAACAAGCCAACTGGGATAGAATGACTTCAAATATGATTGACTATATAGTAGAATTCATAGCAGAAGGGGTCATGCTGTTGGTATTGGTTATTCTGGCTAGTATTTCTGCCGGAAGACGTGTAGAAGATGATGAAGTACATTTGATTTGGATTGATGGGATATACTCAGATGTGCTTGCAGTAGTTGGGATAGTCATACTCAGCCTCCCACTGATGATGCTTGGAATGATTTCACAATTTATTGGTCTAGACCAGATGTCCGATACTGTCTTACAGGGTGAAACTGGCTTAAAAAACCTTCAAGGGCTAGCGTTGGCAGGGGAAATCGGCATCACTGTTTTGTCGGCCACATGGGTTTTGTGGATATACCTGTCACTGATTAGAAAAATCAAAGCAAAAAATCTTTTCACCCACACTTTATGCTGGACAGTCTGCTATAAATTATTTTGGAAGAAAATTGTGATGAGGATACTAAAGCTCTGCAAACGCATTTTACTAGTCCTTTGGGGTATGGTAAAAGGCACTGCTAACTGGTGTATATCATTCATTGATGGCAGGAAATTCAAGAATTATCCCTTCCTAAAGTCTATGGAGCGCAGGCAAGTGTGGTATACGATTGTACAAGGATTGTTGGTTGGCGTGGCTATTGTTGCTGCCGCTACGGATGGGTGGCCAGTGCCAATCATAGTAGCCATACTATGCCTCATCAACGCAGTGATTCATATAAGAGCCAATCAAAAAACATTCCAAGATGTAGGCAAAATATGCGATCAGATAAGGGAAGTCAACGCAGGAGAGCTGATGTATTTACCACCAATGGAGGTATCCTCGCCTTTGTACGAAAGTCGTAAACTCTTGGCAAAGATAGGAAATGGAATGCAAAACAGCGTAGATAAGGCCATAAAGAGCGAGAAGATGAAAATAGATCTTGTCACAAACGTATCTCACGATCTAAAAACACCATTAACCTCAATTATCAGCTATGTGGATCTATTGTCAAAGGACGAAAGCTTGTCTGAGGAAGCCAAAGGCTATGTAGCCATACTAGGGCAAAAATCTGATAGATTGAAGCATATTGTCTCCGATTTGTTTGAATTGGCTAAGTCCACCAGTGGAAATGATGAGATCAACTTGGAAAAAATCAATCTCAACAGGCTCATAGAGCAGACCACAGCAGATATGGTGGATACCATGGAAAAATCTGGCCGAATCCTGAGAGTAAGAATGCCAGAAGACGTTGTAAATATCAAATGTGACGGTAATAAAATCTACAGGGTTTTGCAAAATATTCTAGACAATGCACTTAAATACTCGTTAGAAGGCTCTAGGGTATTTGTTGACCTAGAACGTAAAGATGGCAAGGTACGTGCATCAGTTAAGAGTACAGCCGCTTATGAGATGGACTTCACAGCAGAAGATGTCCTAGAAAGATTCTCAAGAGGAGACAAAGCCAGATCCACAGAGGGAAGCGGCCTAGGATTATCCATAGCAGAGAGTTTTACCAAGGCCTCAGGGGGCAAAATGGAAGTATCAGTAGATGGAGATTTGTTCAAAGTGACGCTGATATTTGATGAAGAAGTATAGCGGTTAACGCAAGTAACACAAGGGGACGGTTCTTGCGTGTGAATTATATTACAAGCAAGAACCCTCCCCGTGTGTTTAATTTGTTTACATAATATAAATTATAGTATCTCAGATAAGAGCCGAGCAATTGATTCTTTGAACTTTATGAAGAGAGAACGCTTGTCATATAGCTCTTTTGTCAATTCGATACAGTGCTTCATATCCTCTTCAAACAGAAGCTCGTGCTCTGCTACTTTTTCCTCATCGTAGATGAAGGCGTTGGTCTCGAAATTTAGTTTAAAACTTCGGATATCAAAGTTGGCACTGCCGATGGAGGCAATTTCACCATCTACTGTTATGGTCTTTGCATGTAAGAACCCGTTGTTGTAGATATACGCCTTGGCACCAAAATCTAAAAGTTCGCCTATATAGGAATAGGTGGCCCAGTAGACAAATATGTGGTCTGGCATACAAGGGATCATGATTCTCACATCCACACCAGAAAGAACAGCACTTTTTAGGGCTTCTATAATACTGGCGTCTGGAACAAAATAAGGAGTCTGTATATAGATTCGCTCTTTGGCAGAAGAAATCATGCGCAAATAACCGTATTTGATGTCTTGCCGAGGGCTATCAGGACCTGAGGAGATAATTTGTACCCCTGTATTTCCTGTATATAGCTTATTTTCAAACACAGAAGGGAGCTCCAGTACTTCTTTTGCAGAAAATCTCCAATCCAATGTGAATCGCATGTTCAGGTCATACACAGAACTACCTTCGATTTTGATATGGGTGTCTCGCCAGTGTCCAAATTTTTTCTTTTGGTCGATATATTCTAACCCGATATTAAACCCACCTGTGTAGCCTATATTTCCGTCTATAATGACGATTTTGCGGTGGTTTCGATAGTTGAGCTTAAGATTGATAAATTTTAGCTTAGAGGGGAAAAAATAGGCATATTTCCCACCAGCGTTTTTAAACGCAACCAGACGACTTCTTGTTATCTGATTACACCCCATGGCATCTAGTAACAATCTGATTTCTACGCCTTCTTTTGCTTTTTCTGTCAGTAGTTCTAAGAATTTTCGCCCTAATCGATCATCTTTTATGATGAAATACGTAATATTAATGTATTTTTTTGCATTTTTAATATCGTGAAACAATGATTCAAATTTTTTGGTGCCATCTGTGAAAAATTCTATTGCGTTGTCCTGTGAGAAATACGCATTGGCCATGTTGCCTAGATGGATCATATCTTTCCATACATCAGAGGCATCTTTTGTAAAGGTAAAATTGTTGTTGTTGATGCTATCTATTTGTAGATCCAACGAGCTGTGAATGAGTTTTTGCTCGCTGTTGCTGTATTTGGAAATTTTGTACCGACTGATGTTTTGGGCAAAGAACAAATATAAGAGTACGCCTACCCCCGGAAATAAAAATAACACCATTAGCCAAGCTAAGGTGGTAGAAGGGTTTTTGCGCTCTAAGAATAGCACTGAGAAGGCAAAGATAAGATTTAATGTTATGAGAAAGGTATAGCTAGTAAGAAAGCTGAAAATATACCCTGGTATTTGCATTGTATCCTCCTCAAAAGAAAGGAGACGCTTATAAAAGCGCCTCTAGTTTTTCTTCCATACTAGGCTGCGGAATAGCGCCTGTAACTCGTTCAACCAATTCGCCGTTTTTGACAAAGAATAGAGTAGGAATACTCATGACTTTGTTTGTAATTGCCGTTGTTTTGTGATCGTCTATATTAAGCTTGCAGAATTTGATTTTTCCGTCGTATTTTTCAGCCAATTCCTCTACGACAGGAGCAATCATTTTGCAAGGACCGCACCAATCCGCATAAAAATCTACGAGAACCGGAATATCTGACTGCATTACTTCTGATTTATAAGTGTCGCTGGTTAGTTGAATAATCTTTTCTGACATTTGTGATTCCTCCATTTAATAATTCATCCACAATAGTATACCATATGTAGGCGAATTTTACTACATTAATTTCATTAACCACTATATATGAAAAATATGTCAAAAATATGTCTTAGAGGCAAACACAAGGGGACGGTTCCTGTGTGTCTCAATCATCTCAAGACACACAGGAACCGTCCCCTTGTGTTAAATAATAACTGGAGTTTAATTACAAAATGGAATGCACATCTGTTGACCTGGCATTAGGTTGCATAAGTCTAGATGTGGGTTGCAACATTGCAATACAGCGAATGTATGACCGCTGGCTGCTTGGATTTTTTTAATTGTATCATCCTTCTTTATTGTATATACAGAGCCGCATTTGCATTGCAACATGTCAGGCATTTCTTGTACAGGCATTGTTATTCCAGGCATCCCGATAGGACTAGTAGTAGGATTAGTAGGAAGAACAGGAAAGTTGGATTCTGGTGAAACATATTGGTTTGGACTTGTATTGGGGCGGGGGGCATATTGGCCAAGACTTGGTCCTGGCTGAGATATTGGCATAATTGGAGTTGGCATAGGCATAGGCATAGGATATGGTGTAGCTATTGGTGTGGGCATAGGGTATGGTGTAGCCACCGGTTCAGGCATTGGAAAAGGAACGGGTTGCGGCATCGGCATTGTTGGAGCCGGCTGAGGCATTGGCATTGGCGCTATTGGTTGCGGCATTACAGGCGTAGGCATTGGTGATACACCCGGGATGCAGATTGCTGAACCAACCTGAAGGTTGTATGGGTCAATGCTAGGATTGGCTTGTAGCAATAATTCTATAGATATATTGTGCCTTCTTGCTATTAAGTAAAGTGTGTCCCCATGATTGATTTGGTACATCGAACCATTACAATTGTTTGGAAGTGGCATGCCTGCAAATGAATTCATGTTCTCCATGATATATTACCTCTCTTTTAATGAATATGTAGCAATCGCTCTTGTATATTATTTAAAAAAACCAAAATGTGTGATAAAATATAATGAGTTTTGTAAAAGAAAAGGGGAAAACATGGATATTCTAGGAATAATAATGGATAAGATAATGATACTGCCAGGTATTATAATTGCACTGAGCTTTCATGAATTTGGTCATGCAAAGATGGCGGATATGTTAGGTGATTCGACACCTAGGAGTTATGGGAGGGTCACATTAAATCCAATAGCCCATATCGATATAGTGGGAATGATTGCCCTGCTCCTAGCTGGATTTGGTTGGGGAAAGCCAGTGCCAATTGATGGGTATAACTTTAAACACCAAAGAAGAGATCACATGTTGGTGTCCATAGCTGGGGTGGCTATGAACTTTTTCTTAGCATTTATTTTTATGGGACTGGTAAAAATAATCACCCTAATTGATTTTAATGCACTAGGAGCCAGTGAGTCTATGTTTAGGTTTTTAGATCAAATGGTGAGCCTATTGATGTATACTGTACACATCAACTTTGTGCTCATGGTATTCAATCTACTTCCAATACCGCCACTAGATGGATTTAATCTAGTAGGGGAAGCTCTGAATCTCAAAGAAAAAGGTTTATTTTATCCTATTTATCAAAAAGGATCCCTCATATTGCTATTGCTATTTGCAAGCAGTGCTGTTAGTACTAACCTAGGCATAGGAAACTTTAATATTATCGGCATGGTCATTGGACCCGTGGTAGGTTTTTTTGATAATTTTGCATATAATATCTTTTTTTAAAGAGTTGGAGTCATGATGGAACGAAATGTAGAAATAAGATCAAATCCAGCTTTGACAGGCTTCTCGATTAAGTTAATTGCCATTGTTGCCATGACATTTGATCATGTGGGGGCTGTATTCTTCCCTATGGAAGATTGGTTTAGAATCATTGGGCGCATGACTATGCCTATTATGTGCTATTTTATAGCAGAAGGGTATTTTTACACTAAAAATAAAAAGAAGTACGCCATGAGGCTTTTGGGGTTTGCCATACTATCTCAAATCCCATACCAGCTATGCTTTGCCAATCATGGTATAGGGGGCAACGTGTTTTGGACGTTGCTGCTCGGTATGCTTTCTATTTGGAGTTTTGAGAGTATTTGCCTGAAAATTGGTTATAATTGGGGTATTGGTCTTGGCATATTGGTCACATTTCCCATTTTGTACATAGCAGAGCATTTTCCGATTCTTATTTTTGATCAAGGGCTAAAGTTTAGCCTAGTCGCAACCGATTATGGAATGGTAGGGGTTGTTGCCATATTTTTGGCAGGCTTGGTCGGGATAGCAAAACGGTATTTTGAAAACAATCCTGACAAATTCAACGGATTCTCAATCAAGGTGAATTATGATGTCATGCAAAAATGGATTATTCAGATTCCATTGACCTTTATCATTTGGTATGAATATACTTCCTATGGAATACTAAACGAGTTATACTATATTATGCTTTCAGGCTTTGATGGATTGGTGTTTTTGCTAAGACGTCTTGGACCAATGTTTGGCTCAGTGGTATTGATGTTCTATGGTGGGGCCCGAGGCAACAACGCATGGATAGCCAAATATCTATTTTACTTGTATTACCCGTTGCATTTGGGTATAATTAGCCTGATAATGTATATTTTTATCTGAAAGGAAAAAAGAGAAAATGACATTTTTTATGTTTTTCACCATGGCTATTACTATTATAATCATGGGTATAGCATACGCTGATGCTAATACAAAGTTAAAGTCCCGCAGAGAGAGCAAGGGCGATGGGATTAAAAAGCTAAAAACAGATGCAACAGGAAAGTATCCAGTAGCAGTGAGAACTGCGTTTCTTAACTACAATGAATTGCCTTTTTATGAGGCGCTAATGACATTTTTGCCAGCAGAGGTAATTGTGTGCCCTAAAATAAGTCTACTCAATGTACTGACAGTAAATCCAGGCTCAGGATGGAAAGAAGAAGATGTGGCCACCTTAGCAGATAAAAAAGTGGATTTTCTCATTTGTGACGCATCTACTATGAAACCCATGATTGCAATAGAAATTGGTCTTACCGCTGTGAACGAAATGGAAGAGTTCAAAGAAAAGCTTTGTCGTGATGCAGGACTGAGATTTTTAAGATACCCTACAAAGGATCGTTATACGAAAGAGGACATTTCCTCCCTGTTAGATAACCATTTCCCTAAAAAGGAAAAGGTAGCATCTTTCGATAGTCTATAATCTCATCTTGACATGTTGAAAAATAAGTGGTACTATATATTGTGTAAACAGAAAAGTTAAGCACTATATAGTGCCTTTTTTATGTAAATAGATAAATTAAAACAGAATACAAACCAGAGAAAGAGGGACGAAATGCAGCAAATTATTAAACGAGACGGATCTACGGTGGATTTTAATGAAAAGAAAATAACGGCCGCCATTGAAAATGCTATGCTCGAAACTGTTGATGGACTAGATTCTACCTTGGCACAAGGAATCGCATCTAAGATTCAAAAGAAACTTGAAAAAGAGGACAGGCAGATTAAGGTAGAGGAACTGCAAGACCTAGTAGAAGAGTTTTTGATGGCAAGTGAAAAAAAAGATGCTGCTAAAAGATATATCATATATCGATA
>JAVBKP010000025.1:0-7228 GCA_031553975.1 Anaerovoracaceae bacterium
GTTAAAGCGGTAGATGCCTACATCAAAGCGCCATCTGCTGCAAAAGTTACAGTGAACGGCAAGGAATATACATTTGCTGCTGCAAAAGCAGGCGTTGCTGCTAACTTAAATGGTGTATTCGCAGTGATGGGATCTCAAAAATGGTCATATGGAGACCACTTTGTTAACGTAGCATTGAATGCTGCCTTTAGCGGAGCGGCTTCTGCGGCGTCAGCTACTGATGCTGACATCGATGGGTTAACTGATATCTTCACAACATACGCAAAAGCACTAGACCTTAAAACTACATACCTAGCTGGTGCTAAAGGTCCTATGGTAAGAGGTGCAGACTTCGTATCAGAGGCTAACACTGGATATGACCAAACAATTCAAGTTTTTGCTGATAGCAAAGCTGTTTTCTTAAAGCAAGGAAACTGGGCATATGGAAATGTTGAAAAAGTAAATGCTGATATGGCTAAAAGACTTTCTTTCATTCCTGTTAAAATGCCTATGACTGACAGCATGATTAAAGTAAGCGGTCTCAACGCTACTAAGTTCAACCAGTCTATTCCTGTATTCGTTCCTAACTTCTATGCAATCAATGCTAAAGTTAGTGAGCAACTACAAGATGAAGCTATGCAATTCCTTGTATGGCTTAACACATCTGCTACCGGTAACAAATTCGTTACAGAAGATTTTGCATTTATTCCATACAATGCAGATCCAGCTACGGTAACTCTTCCAAATTCACTTGGAAATTCTATCGTTAGTTATATGAAAGATGGCAATACGTTATCTGCTCCATATCATGGAATGCCAGGAAACTGGTCTGGAGATACGTTTGGTCTTAAAATCATGGAAAGCTACATGACTAAGCCAGTATGGTCAGAACAAGACTATGCAGATATCGCTGCATATGGTATCAGCTCGTTAAAAGAAACTAGAGCAGCCCAAGAATAGGGTATGTATTATATTTAAATGGATGTGCCATCAGGCACGTCCATTTAAATAGTTTTAAACAATTATATTCAATAACTGATAATAGGATAGGGGCATCAAATGGAAAAGTATTATAAAAAATGGTTTATTCCGCTCATTTTACCCGCAGTGATTTTATTTGTAATCGTTATTGTGATCCCGTTCTTTACGGGTGTTTTATATTCATTTTCAGGTTGGCGAGGTGTTTACTTTAAGGGTGGAGACAATGCTTTCGAGGCCTGGGTTGGATTCGCCAACTACATAAAAGCGTTTCAAAATGAAAAATTCATGGCTGCTTTTGTGTATACATTTAAGTATACCATTGTAGCCGTTATATCTATAAATATTGTAAGTCTTGCACTGGCTCTTATGGTTACAAAGATAGGTAAAGCCGCAGGATTGTTCAGAACTGTTTTCTTCTTGCCTAACCTGCTAGGTGGATTGGCACTAGGTTTTATATGGCAATTTATATTCCAAATTATCTATACAGACATATTGTTTAGTGAAACAAGCCCGATTCACATTGAATTTATGAGGCATATGACACAAGATCCTACAAAGGCACTTGTGGCCTTAGCAATACTTATGACATGGCAAACAGCCGGCTATATGATGGTTATTTATGTAGCGGGACTGAACAATATTCCTTCTGACTTATATGAAGCTGCCTCTATTGATGGAGCTAGCGGTGTTCAGAGATTCTTCAAAGTTACACTGCCCATGCTGATGCCGTCTATTACGGTGGTTGTGTTCTTAACACTAGCCAATTCATTCAAATTATTAGACCAAAACATTGCCTTGACAGATGGTAACTTTGATACCAGAATGCTAGCCCTTCAAATATTAAGGGCCACAAAAGACACCAACCCTCCTAACTATGGATTAGCCCAGGCAGAAGCGGTAATATTCTTTATTATCGTAGCTGTTATTACATTAATCCAAGTTACAGTAACAAAGAAAAGGGAGGTGGAGCTATAATGGAAAAGTCTAGGTTTTTTGCGAAAATAAAGTCAGCACTTATATATATTGCCCTGGCAATAATGGCAATCTACACAGTAGCCCCTCTGTTCTTCTTGTTGGTTAACTCGTTCAAAAGTCAAAAAGAAATCGTATCAGCACCTATGTCGCTTCCTGAGAAGTGGGACTTTTCATATATAATCAGTGCTTTTGATGCCATTCATTTTGGCAAAGCCTTTATGGTCACATTGGTCCTCACAGTAGTATCAGTGGTTATTATCATTATTAGTTCTTCTATGGCTGCTTGGATTATGGTTAGAACCAAGACAAAGGTGTCTTCTTGGGTGCTTTTGGCTTTTGTAGCTGCTATGATTATCCCATTCCAAGCCATTATGTATCCTTTGATCTCCAATATGGATAAAATGGGACTTAAGAATTTTATCGGACTGATTATCATGTACGGTGGATTTGGTATGAGCATGTCTGTTTTCCTCTATCATGGATTCATCAAGAGCATACCTCAGGGAATAGAAGAGGCAGCTATTATTGATGGGGCTAATATTTTTCAAGTGTTTTTCTTGGTCGTATTCCCATTATTAAAATCCACAACAGTTACCATTGTTATTCTCAATGCCATGTGGATATGGAATGACTATTTGTTACCATTCCTCGTAATAGGAAACTCGCCCACAAAGACCCTAACCTTAGAGCTATATTTTGCAAAGATGCTGTCGGGACAATTCGGTAACCCGTGGGAGCTTGTATTCCCAGCAGTGCTAATATCAATCATTCCAATCGTCATAGTATTTTTACTTCTTCAAAAGCATATTGTCAAAGGTATGGCTGATGGGGCGATCAAATCATAAAAGTAACAATCAAGTTATGCTGAGTAGAAAGGACACACATTCAATGTTTAAACGCGGATCAGGTATTTTAATGCATATTGCATCTCTTCCTAGCCCCTATGGGATAGGCACTTTTGGAAAAGAGGCTTATGATTTTGTAGATTTTTTAGTAGGTGCGGGACAAAAATACTGGCAGATATTGCCCCTAGGACCGACTAGCTATGGAGATTCACCATACCAATCATTTTCTTCACATGCAATCAATCCATATTTTATTGATTTTGATTTGCTGCAAGAAGAGGGGCTTTTAGAAAAATCAGAATATGATAGCTTAGATTTTGGAGATGATTCTACACTGGTTGATTATTTTAAACTTTACCAAAATCGTATGAAAGTGTTAAAATTAGCATATTTTAGGGCGAAGCAAAAATATAACAATGCCATTATTGAATTTTCTAATCAGAACAAAAGCTGGATAGATGATTATGCTATGTACATGGCACTAAAGGTGCACTTTGAATTAAAAGAGTGGAGCCTGTGGGACGATGACATTAAGCACAGAGAACCAGAGGCCATAGAACGGTACAAGTGGATATTAGGCGAAGAGATTTTCTTTTGGAAATTCACCCAACTCATCGGATTTAGGCAGTGGGAAAAGCTTAAAAAAACTGCCAACCAAAAAGGCATTAGTATAATAGGTGATATACCAATATACGCGGCCTACGATAGCGCCGATACATGGGCTCATGCAGCATCTGGCATATTTAAATTTGATAAAGATTTGAAACCTTTGGCTGTGGCAGGCTGCCCACCAGATTATTTTTCTCCTGACGGGCAGTATTGGGGCAATCCAGTGTATAACTGGGCAAAAAATAAAGAAAC
This sequence comes from Anaerovoracaceae bacterium, assembly GCA_031553975.1. Lineage (GTDB taxonomy): Bacteria > Bacillota > Clostridia > Peptostreptococcales > Anaerovoracaceae > JAVBKP01. The sequence goes on from JAVBKP010000025.1 coordinate 3,642, forward strand.
AAATTATGTTTGGTGGATGGATAGACTAAAGACTTCCTTTGAATTATATGATATTGTTAGAATAGATCATTTTAGAGGGTTTGTTAGCTATTGGGAGATTCCCTATGGATCACCAACAGCAGCTAGTGGTGCGTGGGCACCGGGTCCTAAATATGACTTTACAGATGCTATACAGGAGAAATTTGGCGGTCTGGCTATCATTGCAGAAGATTTAGGATTTTTGACAGAAGAGGTAACTCAATTCAACAAAGATTCTGGATACCCTGGCATGAAGATTTTACAATTTGCCTTTGATGCTGGTGGGGAGAGTAGCTATTTGCCCCACTGTTATGAGCGCAATTGTATCGTGTATACAGGAACCCATGACAATGATACTACACTAGGCTGGTTCTCTCAGGCTAGCGATGAAGAGAAAGAACTAGCGATCAAGTATCTCAAACTAGATGAAAAAGAGGGATACCATTGGGGTATGATTAGGGGCGCATTAGGCTCTGTGGCTAATATGGCCATTTTCCCAATGCAGGATTTATTAGGACTTGATAGTGAAGCTAGAATGAACACTCCATCCACATTAGGTGGACGCAACTGGCGATGGAGAATAAATACAAATACAAATGTTACGTTACAAGACTTAGAAGAGAAAATGGGAGAACTGACAAAGAGATATTCAAGATAATATATAGTAACTAAAATAAAATGAATTCAGCACAAGAATGAATTCGGAACATAGCGGAGGAAAATATGGCAAAAAAGCTTGAATTACCAATTTATTTATTCCATCAAGGAACTGCAGAAAAAGCATACGAAACGATGGGAGCGCACCCCGTATGTCCTGGAGAAGATGCTGGATTCATTTTTCGCGTTTGGGCACCTAATGCAGTAAATGTAGCTGTAGTTGGAGATTTTAACGACTGGGATAATGTTAAACATCCTATGCAAAAAATCACAGACCAAGGTATGTGGCAACTTACCATTGAGGAGGCAAAAGAGTTTGATTCCTACAAATATGTCATAACCCCAAAAAAAGGGCATAAACTTGATAAGGCAGATCCGTATGGATTCCATATGGAGACAAGGCCTGCCACAGCCACAAAACTCTACGATATAGACGGGAAGCACAAGTGGAAAGATGCCACTTGGATGAAAAACAGAAAAGAAAAACCAGCGTATACGAATCCAGTCAACATATATGAAGTACATTTGGCTTCATGGAGACGATATGAAGACGGCAATTATTTTGACTATGACAAATTTGGAGATGAGATCATTCCGTATGTAAAGGAAATGGGATACACCCATATTGAACTAATGCCTGTGTCTGAATATCCATTTGACGGCTCGTGGGGTTACCAAGTGACTGGATATTATGCACCTACATCTAGGTTTGGAACACCAGATCAGTTCATGAATTTCGTAGACAAGTGCCATAGAAACAAAGTATGCGTCATTCTAGACTGGGTACCAGGGCACTTCCCAAAAGATGGACATGGTTTAGTGGAGTTCGACGGTGGATATTGCTATGAATATAGCGATGCTCTAAAAATGGAGCACAAGGAATGGGGCACAAGAATATTCGATTGGGGCCGCAATGAAGTTAGGAGTTTCTTAATATCCAATGCCATATATTGGCTTGACAAATACCACATAGATGGACTTAGGACAGATGCAGTAGCGTCTATGCTATATCTTGATTATGACAGAAAAGATGGACAATGGAGAGCCAATAGCAAGGGTGGAAGAGAGAATCTAGAAGCCGTAGCTTTTTTACAAGATCTAAACAAAGCAGTATTTGGTAGCTTTCCTGATGCACTGATGATAGCAGAAGAATCTACAGCATGGCCAATGGTGACAAAGCCTACAGACGTAGGCGGATTAGGTTTTAATTTTAAGTGGAATATGGGCTGGATGAACGATACTCTTACCTATATGAAAAACGATCCTTTGGCGCGAAAGCATCACCACGACAAGCTAACTTTTTCGTTAACATATGCGTTTAGTGAAAATTACGTACTGCCTTTATCTCATGATGAAGTGGTGCATATGAAAGGCTCCTTGATTGGAAGAATGCCAGGTGAGTATGAGCAAAAATTTGCCAACCTAAGAGCGTATTATGGATATATGATGGCCCACCCGGGCAAGAAAATGCTTTTCATGGGTGGCGAACTGGCCCAGTTCTCGGAGTGGAACTATGAGGGCGAGCTGGATTGGAATTTGTTAGCATATGATAGTCATCGTATGCTAAAAGAATACACAGCGGATCTTAACAAATTTTATTTAAAAAATTCACCATTCTGGGAAAATGACGATTCATGGGACGGGTTTCAGTGGATTTGGCATAGTGACTATGAACAAAATATTATTATTTTCAGAAGAATTGACAAAAAAGGCGAAGAAGTTATTGTAATATGTAACTTTGCGCCAGTATATAGAGAGTCATATCGGGTGGGCGTACCAGAAGCAGGTCAGTATAAGGCGGTACTAAACTCAGATGATAAAAAATATGGTGGTAGTGGCAATGACTTAGGAAAGCTAAAAAGCGAAAGCATTCCGTGGCATGATCAGAAACAATCCATATTGATGAACTTGCCTTCGATGGCCACAGTATTCTTAAAAAAAAATATAAGGAAGGGTGACAAAAAATGATTTTCAAGCAAAAAAAAGAAATCATAGCAATGCTTCTAGCTGGCGGACAAGGAAGCAGATTAGGTGTGCTAACAAAGAATGTAGCTAAACCCGCAGTACCATTCGGTGGAAAATACCGAATAATCGACTTCACTTTATCCAACTGTGTTAACTCCAACATAGATACAGTAGGGGTATTAACACAGTACCAACCCCTAGAGCTAAACGCCTACATCGGCAATGGACAACCTTGGGACCTAGATAGACTATATGGTGGCGTTAGAATACTTCCACCGTATGTAAAAGGCAAAAGTGCCGAATGGTACAAAGGCACAGCCAACGCCATTTATCAAAACATAAATTATGTAGACATGTATGACCCTGAATATGTACTGATTTTATCAGGAGATCATATTTATAAGATGAACTACGATAAAATGTTATACGCCCACAAAAAATCCAATGCAGATTGTACCATAGCAGTCATTGAAGTTCCAATGGAAGAAGCAAGCCGATTTGGAATCATGAATGCAGATGAAAACGGTCAAGTATACGAGTTTGAAGAAAAACCAGCCAATCCAAAGAGCAACCTTGCCTCTATGGGGGTATACATATTCACCTGGGCAAAGCTAAAACAGTACTTAGAGGCAGATGAGGCCAACAAAGAGTCACACAATGACTTTGGTAAAAATATTATCCCATCTATGCTAAATGCCCAAGAGAAGATGATGACATATCATTTTGAAGGATACTGGAAAGATGTCGGTACTGTCGAATCACTGTGGGAAGGCAATATGGATATTTTAGATCCAGATGTTCCAATTAACCTAGATGATAATACATGGAAAATCTATGCGAGAACATCAGGAATGCCATCTCATTATGTGGGGGAAGATGCCGAAATCAAGAACTCTACTGTATCAGAAGGTGCCAGCATAGAAGGAAAGCTATTCAACAGTATTATT
>JAVBKP010000078.1:0-4392 GCA_031553975.1 Anaerovoracaceae bacterium
CGCTCCTCATCTTGACATGCCCCAAAAGGTGTGTATACTAAAAGACAAGGGTCGGAAGCTGTCTAATGGCCTCCGACCCATCGTTATTTCTTAATATTCTACATCAGATTTTAGCGTTTACACAAAACTCGGGATTGACCCCTACCATCGTTTTATTTCATCCATCCTCTCTGTTGCCGTACAATGGCAAGTTATTCTGACCAATCCTTGCAGTCGTGTCAAATCGCCAAAGGTAGATCGTAAGGAAGCAAAATTTCTTGAAGAGCATGACGTTCTAAAAATGCTAGACCTATTAGAGGATGAACCTATTCAATATCGAACTATGATACATCTTCTCCTTTATACTGGCATGAGACGTGGTGAACTTTGCGGTTTAGAATGGAAAGATATTGATTCTCAGAAGTTTCTAATTCATATTTTGCGTGAATCTCTATACCTTCCCGAGAAAGGAATTTACGAAGAAACCACCAAGACGCTTTCGTCAGAACGGGTTATAAAAATTCCAACAGATTTATTAGACTCATTAAATAAATACAAAGCATGGCAAGCTTCCGAGCGATTGTCTCTTGGTGACAAATGGCACGATTCTGATAGACTTTTCACAGCGTGGAATGGCAAACCTGTACATCCTGACACCGTAACTGGATGGTTCCATAAGTTTATTGTTCGCAACAACCTTCCTGATATATCTATACACAGTTTACGTCACACAAATGCAACCCTCTTAATTGCAAGTGGCGTAAACATACGAACTGTATCAAATAGGCTTGGACACGCACAAACATCTACCACGGGGAATATATATGCGCATGCTATTAGATCGGCAGATGAAGCCGCAGCAGAAACTTTACAAAATATTCTATCTCCAGTAAAAAAAGTTAGTAAAAGCATTGGATAAATTTAGCGTGGTCACCCTTCGACTTGGGGTTTGTTTGGGGTTTATTACTGTAAAAACAGATTAAAATACGCTAATCACAATCAATGTTATTCCAAACTAAACATTAGAATATCAACATTTATCAACGTGCACGAAGTCACATAAAACATTATCATCGTCTCTCATAACCCAAAGGTCGTAGGTTCGAATCCTGCCTCCGCAACCAAAACTATACAAATCCGAACATTCAATTTATATTTGTAAACGGCTTATTTGGAATTGTGAAAAGCAGGGAATGACTTCCCTGCTTTTTCTATTGGCTTATAAATTTTTAATTTGATTAATAGTATTAAAAAGAATCTCGGCGGTTGCTTTGATGTTTGAATAAAAAGTGATTGATATTTCAATCTGCCCTCTATTATTTTTTGTTGCTTTCAAAAATGAAACCATACTTAGCTTCACCGTACCTCACTTTATTTACAACATCATTCCATTTTCCAAATTCCTCATCGTTGTCTATTATCGAAAAACACTCTGCTGTATTATTAGGTTCATTATTTCCCCAATTCACGTAATCAAATTCCTCACCTGTCACCCACTCCCATTCTTCCTTTTTATTATCCATTCTTTTCCCACCAATAAAATAAAACCGCCTTTTCCCATACCTAAGTAAAGACTCAATAAAATTCTGTTCTTCTTGTGATTCAATGGTAACTAAGTGACCATTATATTCTTCGCAGAATTTTTTAGAAATATCCCAGTTATATCCGATGTCATAAATAGCATATTCCTGGCCATTAAAGGTATCTATATAGGTAGCTTTCTTTTTTTCAGTTGGTACCTCTTCTATAAATTTCTTATTTGGGTTTTCTACTCCCGTAGTTGTTGGTTTATAGGATTCTGTATTTACTATAGTAATTTTATCGGAATTCACATTTACCTCATTGTTATCGCCTTCCACAGTAATTATGGAACCATTACTTGTGCTTTGATTCAAAGGAGCTTCAATATTTGGAGGTTCATCATGACCAAATATATCGGGAAGGTCCTTGCCTGTTATAAATGCAATAATTCCTAGCACAGAAGCGATTAACCCTATTATTGCAGCAAATTCCAATTTCTTTTTCATTTCATGTTCCCCTTTAAAATCACAACTAATAGCTCTAATTACCTTGATGCAGTATCTACAATTTACCACAAAAAACTAAAAAAGCCAACCTACATTTTTATCCGTAGATTGGCCATTAATTTATCAAGTTATACTTACGGCATCTTAGTGATCCTGATCGGGAGGCTTATCATTTATAGATTTACTCTCCAACTGCTCCTTGGCCACCTCTAGCCATTTCTGCACTGATTTTGGTAGCTTATTCCCTGCTTGCAGCCAGTTTTCCAGAATAGAAAAAGCCTCTTTAACCACAAAAGCTACTGTGATCGCACTAGTGGCCACAACGAACACCCCTACCTGTGCAAATGCTTCTCTTAGTAAAAATAATGTGAACAGGATTGAAAATTCAACCACTTTCCCATATAACCCCATCTTCATAACCTTAGTTTTGAATGTGCCTGTCTTGATGGCCTTGTAACCTCCAACGATTAGATCCACAATCATTAGCCCTACAAACATAAAAATGAGATCCCACTCGAGCACCGCTACCATGGTTGCTAGACTCTTAACGCCTGATGTAATTCCGTGTTGTAATATTTCCATATGTACCCCCTACTTCCTAGTCCTATAATCAAAATCAGACTGCACCTTACGGCTGTCTAAGTGGATAAACGTGTCATAGAACCCTACACCGCCACCAAGACCCTTTTCCCTACAGATCACATGCCAATAGCTTCGCATATTCTTTAGCCATGTCTCTTTAATGTCTTTGCTATCCGTCATAACCTCCTGTGGGATGGCTATGTCAGTAGCTATGCCTGTTAGGTGCTGAGAGCCTTTCACCCCTCCTACAGCTTTGTTGTGGGCTACGCATCGGTACCCGCAGTTTACTTTCAGTGGCCTGCCCCAGTGGTCGCGCATTTTTTGTAATAACTCCAACTGTAGGGCTACCTCTTTTGTGTCTGGGATGGCTTTGCAACCACATTTGCATGTGAGTTCTGAGGCTTTGAAATTTTTTGTGTCTTTTAGATTTTTGTAAATCATACTTTGTCCTTTCTGCCTTCGTGGCATCAAAAAAGAGAGCCATGATTGACTCTCTAAACTGTTAAGCAAATAAATATAAATTTCCATTATTTTACTTTTTACCGTATTCCCCCTTTACACCCTCGCTCAAAAATGGTACTATTTTGGCGAAAAGATGTGATTCTAATGGATTTAAAAGAATTAATCGGTGGCGAAAAAATCGAAATTGCTTGCGGTGGCTGCGGCAAATCATTTAAAGTGAAACTTGCTTCTGTAATGAAAGACGGAACCTGTATTAATTGCCCTAGTTGTCGCGCTTCGATTAAAGTAGACCATGATTCTCGCACCAAGAAAACTTTAAGGGATGCTGAAAAAGCTCTAAAGGATTTAGAAAAAATGTTCAAGTAATTTGCTTGCACATAGTTCCTTCAACGGTTCCTATTAGCTGTTCTATCTTGTGTGCCACTTCTGCGCTCAGCGAGAGTGTTACTACTTGTTTGGCCGCTACTACTCTTACACAACATTGGCAGCATTTTCTTGCCTTGTGTCTTTTATTTTTTATGGTCTACGCCTCCCTGTTTTTTGCATTAAACTGTTAAACAAATAAATATCTATTTTTTCCATTTATTTACTTTTTATTTGTTCCTAGAACATTCCTTTCGGCTCTATCCTCCACCCTTTTATTCATCCATAAAAGAGCCTCTTCTATGTGTGTTAGAGCAATTGCATTTTCTCTGGTCGCAAATTCCCCTTGCTGGAAACATTGTAACCTATGCCTTACGATTTCAAGCAAGTCAGCATCAAGAACACCTCTCGTTGAGCCTTCTTCATTCCTTGGTCCACATTGAAACTGAATGTCTTTTATCATGTTTTCTGTAAGGTCTGCTGCATTGTCATCATAACAGACAACTTGATATAAGTGATAAGCACCTCCAGGCCCTTTCTCTTTACTAGCATGAACCTCATTTAAGTTGTTTCTTTTTTGAATTGTTGATAAAATCATCGTTTTTCTCCTTTATTTTTTGCATTAAAATAGAGCCGTCTGGCTCTTTAAAAACTGTTAAACAAATAAATATTAGTTAGGCTGTGGCTCTTCTGACTTGTATCTTCCTTCGGCAAGTAGCGACAACTCCGTATATTCGTCTTGCGTGATGCGATTCATCATGACGAATAGGTCAAGCCTTTCGATTACAGTTTCTTTGTCTGCATAAAATTTCTTTTCGATTAGGTTTTTCATGTTTACATATGTTTTTCTCATTATAATTTCTCCATTTCTGCCGTTATGGCTGTTAATTCTTCTTCTACCATTTCAGCTTGTACCGATAATGGTAGGCTGCTATAAATATTTTCTTCTGTCCGTGTGATTTGGACTTGGTTGTCCCAT
>JAVBKP010000024.1:0-4537 GCA_031553975.1 Anaerovoracaceae bacterium
AGTGTCACGATGTCTTCAGCAAAAAATTCATCCGTATGGGACATGATGTATTCTAGGGCATCAGAGGGCAAAACAGCTTTCGGATAGAATTTGTTTGAGGTAAGTGTGTCATAGGCATCACATATAGCAATAATCTGTGCATTTTTAGGAATGCCTTTTTTACTGCGACCTTCTGGGTAGCCTTGCCCATTGTATTTTTCATGATGAAGTAGGATATTGTTCAATATCACACGTGGGAACTGGAGATATTTTTTGCAGTAATCAAATCCTAAAACGGGATGTTGCCTCATAATCTCAGATTCTTTAGGTGTAAGAGGACCCGATTTATTCACGATATTGATATCAATCAACATTTTTCCGATATCATGAAAAAGTGCAGATTTTCCTAAATCTAACAGGGCAGAGTGCCCATATCCCATGTTAATGCCAAGAATGCCAGCCATGACAGCAACGTTGACAGAATGTTGGTATGTATAATCATCAAAAGATTTAAGATCCATCATATTAATCATAAGATCTGAAGCGGAGGTGAGTTGCTCTATGATTTTAGAAATAATTATATCCAAATCCTTGATTTTATTTGAAATTAAGCTTACATCGCCACCAGATACTTGGCTGAAAATATCTTTGACCTTATCCACCGCTTCATGGCGAAGCTGAGATGAGATTACATCATTTATTTCAATTTCTTTTGAAAATTCATCTTCAATATAAACCACAGAAAGTCCAATCAATTTAATCTTTTCAATAAGCAAGGGCCTTAATGCGGTTCCTTGCATTAAAAGTGATTGATTGTTGGCGCCATAAATTGTTTTTGCCACAATCATACCAGATTCTAAGTTATCTACCTCCACCAGCCTCATAGAAAATCTCCTTTTCAATGCGCATTACTGTTGTATATTCGCACTCGTTCATTATACCAAAAAATATGAGGACATGGAAATAATATAAATGACACAGAATCCGAAAAATATGTTGAACCTTGCCTGTACAGTACAATAAGATGTATAATAATATCAATTAACAGGAGGATTTTTATGAAAATAGATAAGATTGAAGTAAATGGTCAAATCATAGCCATGGTGGAAAGTACCGAAAAGATCATAGTAGATGTGCAATCGGCTCTTGATTTTATTATGTCCATAAATTATGAAGTGCAAAGCAACAGAATAGCCTTAAACAAAGAAGCCATAAGCGATGAGTTCTTTATTTTAAGCACACGCCTTGCAGGCGATGTATTGCAAAAGATGATGACCTACAAAATAAAATTTGCCATATATGGAGATTTTTCGCAATATACAAGCAAACCGCTAAAAGATTTCATGTATGAATGCAACAACGGAAAAGATATTTTTTTTGTTGATACGAAAAAAACAGCACAAGAAAGATTGGCAAAAGGGGCATAATATGGATAAAAAAGTAATTGTGGCAGGTCACATCTGCATTGATATTACCCCAGTTTTTCCTAGTGAAAAAGCTGGTAATCTGTCTGAACTATTGATTCCGGGCAAACTGATTAACATGAAAGAAGCATCTGTCCATACAGGCGGAGCCGTTGCCAATGCAGGACTTGCCATGAAAAAATTTGGTGTAGATGCAATGCTCATGGGGAAAGTGGGCAATGACGCCTTTGGTGGTATGGTACAAAATATTTTAAAAGAAGCGGATGCGGCTGAGGGACTGATTGTTTCAGACCAAGTATCTACGTCCTATTCTATTGTACTAGCAGTACCTGGCATTGATAGGATTTTTCTTCACAACCCGGGGGCCAATGATGAATTCACTTCGGAAGATGTGTCTTTAGAGGCGTTAAAACAATCTTCTTTGTTTCACTTTGGTTATCCACCTATTATGAAATCCATGTTCGTGAACCAAGGCGATGAACTGGTCAAACTGTTCAAGAAAGCCAAAGAGGCAGGCACAATGACCTCCCTTGATCTAGCAGCTGTGGATCCAGACTCCGAGGCAGGAAAGGCAGACTGGAAGACCATACTGACAAGGGTATTGCCTTTTGTAGATGTATTTGAGCCAAGCATTGAAGAGCTATGTTTTATGTTGGACAGATCATTGTTTGAAGAGTTGAATCAAAGAGCTGAGGGCAGGGACATAACAGAGGTGCTAGACATTGACAAAGATGTCAGACCGCTGGCAAATACATGTATGAGGCTGGGTGTGAAAACGTTACTTATAAAATGCGGTGCCCGCGGGATCTATTATAAAACCGCAGATACCAGTATTTGGACAGAAAAAGAAGGATTTGAGCCAAGCTACATGCCAGAAAAAGTCCTCTCAGCTACAGGGGCAGGAGATACCAGTATAGCGGCTTTCCTTACGGCCATGCTAGAAGGATATACCTTAGAAGAGTGTTTGCAGCTGGCAACGGCTACAGGGGCCTCTTGTGTAGAAGCATATGACGCCCTCAGTGGCATTAAGTCCTTTGATGAACTAAAGCAAAAAATCACAAATGGCTGGAAAAAGGCAAATACCAGAGAATGGATAGGAGATAAAAAATGTTAGTAAATATGAATGAAGTATTATTGCCCGCCCAAAAGAATAAATACGGAGTAGGGCTATTCAACACAATCAATCTAGAATTCGCGCGAGGCGTCATTGCTGCGGCAGAGAGGGCGAAATCCCCAGTGATTATGGGTACAGCAGAAGTGTTATTGCCTTTTGGGCCATTGGAAGAACTTTCATACTTTCTCGTTCCCATGGCAAAAAAAGCCAATGTACCGGTGGTTATCCATTTTGATCATGGACTGACAAAAGAAGCCTGTTTGAAGGCATTGGAACTTGGATTTACCTCTATTATGTATGATTGCTCCACGGATTCCTATGAGGACAATGTGCGAAGGGTGAAAGAAATGGCAGAGATAGCCCATTCCTATGGCGCTAGCATTGAGGCAGAATTAGGTCATGTAGGAGACAATGAAGGCTCGGCAGAGGGCAGTAGTCACCTAGCCGATCCTACCAAGTTTTATACTGATCCATTGCAGGCAAAAGACTTTGTACAAAAAACAGGGGTGGATGCCCTAGCCATTGCAGTAGGTTCAGCCCACGGCGCCTACAAACTACCACCAAAACTTGACTTTCAGCGTATCAAAGATATAGCGGAGCAAATACATATTCCATTGGTGCTACACGGTGGATCAGGATTATCAGATGCTGACTTTACAAAGGCCATTGATGCAGGTATTAGCAAAATCAATATTTTCACAGATATAAACGTGGCAGCAGCCAAAGCAGCAGTAGAGCATCAAGCATCAACAGACAAAGGCATGACGGAGAGAATACCATCTATGGTCAAAGCTGTTGAGGAAGCAACACTTGCGAAAATGAAACTTTTTATGTCAAATGACAAAGGATGTTGTCCGATCTATTCCACGGTAGAATAATTTTATGCAAGGAGGTTTTTATGGCAAAAGGAGCAGGAAAAACAGGAGAGGGACCAACGGCTGTTGTTGCAATGGAACAATATTTCCCAAATGAAATTCCTGTTTGGGAGTTGGATCAGCCACAAAATATTCAAGTGAAAACGCAACGTATATCAAAGTAGAGCGAATGGCTTTTGCGGAAAAAATTTAACCAATATGATTGACAAAGCCATCTATCCTACATACTGGTTTTCGCAGGGGCGGAGTTGAAGGAAGTAGTTACTCTATTATGGGCGTTCAAATTGCCTTGGCACTGGGCCAGCGCAGGGGCAGTCACCCCTTGGGTGGCACAGTTTGCTTTTGGATTCTATAGTGTGATGTTGACCTCCACAGTCCTTGGATTAATAACAATGCTATTGTTTAGGCCACGCACATGGTGTGTATATTGCCCAATGGGTACCATGACACAAGGCATTTGTCATCTTAGAAAAGGAAAGGAAAATGGAGATGGAAGAGAACGCAAAGCAGGTAGCGGAGCTGCTTAAAGTACTAGCCAATGAAAATAGACTGTTGATATTCTGCGCTTTGACCGATGCGCCTATGACCGTAGGGGAGATTCACGATAAAGTAGCGAACATCTCTCAACCAGCCCTGTCCCAGCATCTGCATCTTCTAAAAGCCCACGGCATATTGGCATCTAGCAAATCTGGGCAGAGCATAACCTATTCCATAGCGGATACAAGGGCCATTGAGGTAATCAAAGTATTAAAACAGTATTATTGCAATTAAAACCTTATTCTCAGCCGAAAGAGAAGGTAAGTAACGGGTATGGCAATGATGGTAGAAATGATTATAATGATCAATTTCGCTTTATGCTCATCTTTTAGAACAGCCAATAATCCCTTATAAACCAGTATGCCTAGTAATCCACCCAACGTATTTAATAGTAAATCATCTATATCACTTGACCCAAGTTTGAATATGTATTGGGTTATTTCAACCAATAGGCTGGTTAGCAATATACATAATACATTGGCACCTATTCGCTTATCATGCTTTAATAGAGGCAAATAGACCCCCAAAGGCAAAAATAAAATAATATTACCGCCTATATTCATGAAAGCGAAACTGTGCATAACAACATTATCTTTAGATAAATAATC
>JAVBKP010000107.1:0-42385 GCA_031553975.1 Anaerovoracaceae bacterium
GTCACCATTAATGGAAGATTCCTCGTCGCAGGTTCAGGAGATCATTCCATCCTTGTGAGAAACTTGATTGTCCGAGATTATGTCGTCGAGGACAAACCACCTGTTGTGGGAAATCAGGAATTGAGGTTTAAAGTAGTTGAATTTAAGGACAAAGTCAACCTATTGCAAGGTGTAATCAAAAAGATTGATGTCTCAAAAGACCTCATTCTATTACTTGATCCCGATGGAAAGCTGACCACTTTTAATTTCTTCAAAAATGAATCGAATAGCAAAATCAATATTCAGTTAGAAAAAGATACGAAAGTTTCTTCTGTTTCGACCAGCGTACCCCTTGGCGTCAGTGGCAATGGATCAGTGGATCAGATGGACATTCATGCAAAAGATGTGATGGTGGCAGGTAGCGTGAACATCAAGCCTGAAAACGTGCAAGCAGACAAGGACATCTCCGTTACCATCGGTGATGCTTCTTATACTGGCAATGGCACAGGTGGGCTTACTTCCCCTCCTGTTGTTGGTAGCGGTGGAAGTGGCGGTTCTAACCCACAGCCACAAGGGCCACCACCGACGCCTGTCATCTCACTCAGTATGTCCAGTGCAACTATTTCTGCCATCAACTCTGTCACTTTGAGCGCTACACTGACGGGCGCCAGTGGTTCTGCTACCGTGAGTACAATCACTGGTATCCGCGTATCGTCCAATGGTGGTGTATATACGGTGACCTATGATGGTGCCACTGCATTTTCAAGCATCACTGGCAACAGGATCACATTTACAGCAATTAAAGCGGACGGAAGCACCCATAACGCTGTTCTCAGCTTAAACATCTACGATGGACAGGTAGCAGCACGAGCGATTCAGGTGAATCAGGAAAATATTTTGCGCTTTAATAATTATGCTGCTTCAACGACGACAACTGGTTTGTCAAAGCACTATCGTCTAATGGAGGATGTTACTTTAGATAATCTAGATAATGACAGCACCAACACCAATGGCAACTGGAAGCCGATTGGTATCTATAATTCCAATTATTTTATGGGAAGCTTTGATGGTGGTGGGCATACTCTCAGTGGCATGGCGATCTCCGTATCTGGCGTTCAAGGTGCAGGAATGTTTGCTTACATGCATGGTGGCACCATTTCGTCTTTTGGCCTTATAAACGCCAGTGTGACGAGTGATGATGCAGGGGTCGGTGGGCTGATTGGCATTGGCTACAACAATTTGGTACAAAACTGTTTTACTTCCGCCACTGTGACAGGTTTTGCACATGTAGGTGGGTTGATTGGCGATAGTCTGAGTAGTACCATCAGTGCCTGTTATGCTACAGGTGATGTGTCCAGTACAACAACCAATACGAGTTACGTTGGTGGGCTGATCGGCGATAATGGTATCAATCCTGCTAGCCCAACTGTCACAAATACCCTTCGAGATTGTTATGCAACGGGGAACGTCAGTGGCGCAGGTGGTTATGTAGGAGGGCTCACAGGTGGTTTTAACAAGAGTCTTATGGAGCGCTGTTATGCCACTGGAGAAGTGTTTGGTTCTGGCAACAATGCCGGTGGACTTGTGGGTGAGCTTGATGGTAGTACGGTAAGTGCCTGCTATGCCACAGGAGCCATTACTGGCCAAGACTATGTTGGGGGTCTCATAGGTACTTGTGGTAGCAGTACTGGTCTTAACTTCGTACAGCACTGTTATGCAGCGGGAAACATCACGGCAATTGATGACCATGCTGGCGGGATTGCTGGGAGTGCTAATCACACTACTTTAACCTCTAGCGTAGCTCTAACGGCAGCTATAACGTCATCAAACGGGAACGTTTATAGAATAGTCGGTGATAATCCTATTATTGCCTATAATTTCAATTGTTACGCACGGGATGATATGATAGTAGATGGATCCATTCCATCCTCAACGGATCCAACTTCTAATGATGGTAAAGACGTACCAACCACATCGGCAGTATGGGCATCAAGTCCATCAATCAATTGGTGGGAAGATACACTTGGTTGGGATTTTACCACCGTCTGGGAATGGAATGGTGTAACCGATGGACTTCCAATCCTAAGAAATGTACCAAACAAGAGTTTACAAGATCCAACTTTACCGATTTGGGCATTATAGAAAAAAGTGAGTAGCGAACTGGTTTGGAGCAATCCAACCAGCTGGATCAAAAGTAGATCAAACTACAATTAAGAAAATGGTAGGACACGTTGGTGCTATGACGCTCACCGAAAGAGTCTACGAGCCTACACACATTTTGATATTATTGAGCTTATACATTTTAAAGCCTTGCAAACACAACGTTGCAAGGCTTTTGATTTGTATATTTGATTGACATTCAGATAACTTTTTAGGGCTTGCAGTGCTTGTATTTTTTAGGGTTTTAGGGATGGGTTGTCGCTTGCTTATCGGTTACCCTTATGAACATTTACACTCATGTATCAAAGCAAGCAAGAGAAAGTACAGCAGAATTATTTCAGGATTTCTTGAAATAATATTTTTATGGTTCAAATCTCAAGTTTTTGTTACAATATTTTATTACTTGCATACATAAATAAATAATTGTGATATACTATATCAAACGAAAATTACAGGAGGAAATTTGCATGGATAATGAGATTATTTTTTCAATTACAGAATCCCTAGATGGTGGATATGAAGCGCATGCCATAGGTCATTCAATATATACGCAATCTGATAGTTACGAAGAGCTTGCTGAAACTCTTAAAGATGCGGTCAAATGCCATTTTGATGAAGAAATAATGCCAAAACTGATTAGGTTGCATTTTGTTAGGGACGAGGTTTTAGCTATATGAGAATCCCAAGAGATATTGATGCGAGTGACCTCATTAAAACTTTAAAAAACTTAGGGTACGAGATTACAAGGTAAACAGGTAGCCACATACGATTAAGTGTTTTAACGGAAAAGGGTACATTTGGTGTAACAGTGCCTAACCATAAGCCTATTAAAATTGGAACATTGCAGGCGATTGCAAAAGATGTATGTGCGGTATTAGATATTGGGTTAGAAGAATTTCTTAATAGGCTTGGATAGCGTGTCAAAAGAGGAATGAAAATATAGTCATTCCTCTTTTATTATTCATTTGTAAAATTCATGCGGTCAAAAGTAAAAATAGGTATTAAAAAACTCCCAGTTCGTAAGAGCTGGGAGTTTTGATTTTGTTGAAATATTAACGTTTTGAGAACTGTGAAGCTCTTCTCGCTTTTTTAAGACCGTATTTTTTACGCTCTTTCATACGAGGGTCACGTGTTAAGAATCCAGCTTTTTTAAGAACTGGTCTGTGCTCAGCGTCTGCTTTTAGAAGTGCTCTAGAAACACCATGTCTAAGCGCGCCTGCTTGCCCTGTGAATCCGCCACCTCTTACAGTTGCGATCACATCAAATTTACCTTCAGTTCCAGTAAGTTCAAGAGGTCTTTTAACTTCTCTTCTAACAATCTCCATCCCAAAGTACTCTTCAAGAGGTCTCTTGTTGATGATTACGTTTCCATTCCCGGGGATCAATCTAACACGAGCGATAGAAGATTTTCTACGTCCTGTTCCCATGTATTGCATTTTAGCCATTTATTGATTTCCTCCCTTCATTAAACTTCAAGAACTTCAGGCTTTTGAGCCGCATGTTCGTGATTTGGTCCAGCATAAACTTTAAGTTTCTTGTACATTTGTCTGCCAAGAATTCCTTTAGGCATCATGCCTTTGATAGCATGTCTAAGAACTTCTTCAGGCTTTTTGTCTAGTAATTTTTCAAGAGTGATCTCTCTAAGTCCACCAGGGAATCCTGTATGTCTCTTATAAATCTTATCGGTCATTTTTTTACCAGTTACTGCAATTTTTTCAGCATTGATAATGATAACAAAATCACCTGTGTCTACGTGTGGTGTATAAATCGGTTTTCTTTTTCCTCTAAGAATTGAAGCAACTTCCGAAGCAAGTCTACCAAGGTTCTTACCCTCAGCATCTACTACGTACCATTTTCTTTCAACTTCATGAGGTTTAGCGATAAATGATTTCATCTTCTATTCTCCTCAATTATTTCTTCGTCAATATGTGCATAGCAAAAGTCCTATGCGTTAATCTGTCAATGTGCTAAGCCGTTTCACCCCGTCTTAGCGACTGTCATCGGGAATCGCACCCTTGAAAAATCCGGGGCTTCTGGATTCTTCGCATACAGCATAGATAATTATATATGGGAAATCCTTCTATGTCAAGTAAAATTTAAATCGTATACTATAATCTTATATTTATACTAATTCTACTAAGTGATATGTCTTTTTACCTTTTTTAATAAGAATTTTCCCATCTTTGAACATGTCTTTTGTCACTTTCAGCTTCGTATCAGTGATTTTCATATCATCAATGGAAAGCCCGCCTTGTTGGATGGTACGCACGCCTTCGCTGCGGCTTGGCACTAGCTTTGTTTCAACCAATATGGCTATCAAATCTTTGCCCTCACCCTCAAATTCTGCACTTGCCATACCGGTCTTTGGTACGTTGTCCATATTAGCACCACCAGCAAATAATGCTCTTGCGGCTTCTTGGGCCTTCTCCGCCTCTTCTTCATTGTGAATCATTTTGGTTACTTCAAAGGCAAGAACTTCTTTGGCTTTGTTGATGCGTTCATCCTTGTGGCTGGTAAGTTCTGATATTTCCTCTAGTGGTAGGAATGTAAGGAATTTTAAGCAAGTTTCCACATCGTCGTCTGCCACATTGCGCCAGTATTGATAGAACTCAAATGGAGATGTTTTGTTAGGGTCCAACCACACAGCGCCTGATTGAGTTTTGCCCATTTTCTTGCCTTCTTTGGTGGTAAGTAGTGCAAATGTCATACCATACACTTGTGCATTTTCCTCTCTACGGCAAAGGTCAACACCGCCAAGAATGTTAGACCACTGGTCATCTCCGCCAAACTGCATCTTACAGCCATATCTTCTATTGAGCTCTAAGAAATCGTAGGATTGCATCAACATGTAGTTGAATTCCAAGAATGTAAGCCCTGCTTCTAGGCGTTGTTTGTAGCAATCTGCGGAAAGCATTCTGTTCACTGAAAAGTGCTTTCCAATGTCCCTAATGAACTGGATATAGTTCAGGTCTAGTAGCCAGTCAGCGTTGTTGTCTAAAATGGCTTTCCCTTCACCAAAATCTATGAATTTTCCAAATGTTTCTTTGAATTTAAGACCATTTTCCATGATGGTCTCTTTGGTCATCATGGTACGCATGTCAGTACGCCCTGAAGGGTCACCTATCATGGTGGTTCCCCCACCAACTAAGGCAATTGGAATATGTCCATGCCTCTGCATATGCATCATAGTCATAATCTGCATGAAATGTCCTACATGCAGGCTGTCCGCAGTGGGGTCAAAGCCAATGTAAAATGTGACTTTCTCCTTGCCCAAAAGCTCTTTTATTTCTTGCTCATGTGTTGTTTGCTTAATAAAGCCACGTTCCATTAGAACGTCAAAAACATTTCTGTCTGTCATACTTACACCTTTCCCCCACTTTGTGGGCATTTATTTTAAATTTTTTTGTTTTCATGTTAATGCGCAGGAAAATTTTCGTCAGGCAAAGTGCAGTCTATTTGAAACGGCTCGCAGCGTATATAGGCATACGCGAGAACTGGCTTCAAATTAGGCAAGCTTGCATCACGGAAATTTAGCAAGCATTACTTGGTTCCGAATAGCCTGTCTCCCGCATCCCCAAGACCTGGTACTATATACGCATGGTCGTTTAGGTGACTGTCCTTGGCTGCTACATAGATATCCACATCTGGGTGGGATTTTTGAAGGACTTCAATTCCCTCAGGAGAGGCTATTAGGCACATAAAACTGATTTTATTAGCGCCTTTGTCTTTTAACATCTGAATGGCCGCTGCTGCTGACCCACCAGTTGCTAACATTGGGTCTAGCACGAATAATTCTCTGGTCTCTATATCTGAAGGTAATTTGCAATAATATTCTACAGGGAGTTTTGTGTCTGGATCTCTAAATAGTCCGATATGACCCACTTTTGCGTTGGGTACAAGTGCCAAAATACCATCTACCATACCTAGTCCAGCTCTTAATATTGGAATGATGCCAATATCTTCGCCCTTTAGCATTTTAAGCTTTGCTTTTTCAATAGGAGTCTCTACCTCGACATCTTGTAGCGGAAGCCCTCTTGTAGCTTCATAGGCCATTAGCATAGATACTTCCTTAACTAGCTCTCTAAAATCCTTTACTGTCGTGTTTTTGTCTCTCATGATTGCCGTCTTGTGCTGAATCAATGGGTGATCAAATACATATACCTTTGCCATTCTTTTTTCCTCCTGTTTTACCTTGCTTTTATATAAATATAACTTATTGCTCAATCAAATCTATACGACGTTGGTGCCTGCCACCTTCAAACTCTGTATTCAAAAAGGCATCTACTATTTCTAAGGCAAGTCCTACACCCACAACCCTAGCGCCTACGGCCAACATATTGGCGTCATTGTGGGCCCTTGTCGCCTTGGCTGAAAAAGTATCTGATACCACAGCGCAGCGAATACCTTTTATTTTGTTGGCCGCGAGGGATATGCCTATGCCTGTCCCGCAGATAAGGATTCCCTTGTCTGCGTCGCCGCCAGCTACCTTAAGGGCGGCATCGCGGCCATATACTGGATAGTCACACGAGTCTACTGTATGTGTGCCTATGTCGTCTATAGTATGACCTAGGGCCTCTAAATGTTTTTTGATTTCGTTTTTAAGGTCTAGCCCTGTGTGATCGTTGGCGATTACTATTTTCATACTAAACTCCTATTATGTTATGTCCCGCTGATTTCATCATACGGTTCATCACGGCAAATCCCACCTCATCAGTGTCTGGCAGTGCCTCGGCAATAATAAAATCTACGCATTCTGTATCGCACTTTCGTAGTATATCGAAAAATGCATGTGCGGCTTGCTCTGGTTTGCGCCGACTACCATATGTATATACGGTTAGAGACGTGTTGTTGCCCGTTGCTAACATTCTTGCTAGTTCCTCAGATAGCACAAGTGCTGGTTTTCTGCTGGCTATTCCTGCGCTAATATTTTCTGTCTTGATGAGCAATTGGTTTATCTTTTCTATCTTCTTGTCGTCGGCTTGTCCATCCAAAATCGTCATAGCCGCCTTTGGTGCATAGTGTGTATATTTCATCCCAGGCGCCCTTGGAATTCCTTGAAAGTCTTTCTCTGTTAAGGCTTGATCCATTTGAACTCGCCCAATCACACTTTCGATCTGTCCTTTTGTAATAATACCTGGTCTTAAAATCGTAGGGACGTCTCCTGACATGTCTATAACCGTAGATTCTATTCCCACTTTTGTTTCATTGCTTTTTATGATCACATTGACTCTGCCGTTCAAGTCTTCCACTACATGTTCGCCCTTTGTGGGGCTTGGTCTGCCTGAAAGATTTGCACTAGGTGCAGCTATAGGCAGATTAACTTGTTTTAGTAGTTTCATGGCAATCGGGTGATCTGGCATGCGCACAGCCACAGTTGAAAGTCCTGCTGTTACCGCATCTGGCACTTCTGGTTTTCGGGGCAAGATTATGGTAAGAGGTCCAGGCCAAAAGACATCCATAATCTTTGTGGCCTTTTCGGGGATTTCTAAAACCAATCCTTCTAGCTGGTCCCTGTTCCAAATATGAAGAATGAGCGGGTTGTCCAAAGGTCTTCCCTTTGCCTCAAAGATTTTTTGTATTGCCTTTGCGCTAAGAGCGTTTGCCCCTAGTCCATATACGGTTTCTGTGGGGAATGCTACAGTTCCTCCTTCAAGAATGGCTTTAGTTGCCGACTCAAAGGCTTTGTCGATGTCTTTTGAAATCATATTGTAGGCTTCGCCTGCTATGTTCTCAAGACTTGGAATGTCATAAATCTTTGTTTTCATACGCTTTTTACTCTATGTTTCTCATTTTCTCAGCTTGATCTGAAGTGATAAGCCCATCTATAATCTCGTCTAGATCTCCATCCAAGAACGCATTGAGCTTGTATAGTGTAACTTTTATTCTGTGATCCGATACACGGCTCTCTGGGAAGTTATATGTTCTAATACGTTCACTTCTATCTCCAGATCCCACTTGGCTCTTCCTTTCATCTGAAAGGGCTTTATTTTGCTCCTGTAGCTTCATATCATATAATCTGGCTCTTAGTATTCTAAATGCTTTTTCCTTGTTGGAAAGCTGAGATTTTTCGTCCTGCATGGATACTACCAGCCCTGTAGGCACGTGGGTAAGTCTAACAGCGGAATCAGTGGTGTTTACAGACTGACCACCATTGCCACCTGATCTAAATACATCTACACGAACATCGTTAGGGTTAATGTCAACTTCTACATCTTCTACCTCAGGAAGAACCGCTACCGTGGCGGCTGATGTATGAATACGTCCACTGGATTCTGTATCCGGTACACGTTGAACACGGTGAACGCCACTCTCGTATTTTAGACGAGAATAAGCACCCTTACCTTTGATAAGAATAACCGCTTCTTTGATGCCCCCCATGTCCGTCTCACTGCGCTCCATGATCTCGATTTTCCAACCGCGACGCTCAGCATAGCGCATATACATCCGAAGAAGATCTCCAGCAAACAAACTAGCCTCTTCTCCCCCTGTACCACCACGAATCTCAACCATTACGTTTTTCTCATCGTTAGGGTCCTTTGGTAGCAATAACACTTTTAGCTCTTCAACGAAAACCGCTTCTTGATCTTCTGCGCCTGATAATTCCATCTTAGCCATTTCTCTTAGTTCTTCATCAGAACTATTGTCGTTTAGAATCTCCTTGGCGCCTTTGATGTCATCTGTTACTTTTTTATACTCTTTATACTTGTTAACGATAGGCTCCATGTCGGACATTTCCTTGACATATTTTTGCCATACCGCTTGGTCTGCTATAATGTCAGGATCTGACACTTTTCCTGTCAGTTCTGCGTATTTTCCCTCTATAAAATCTAATTTATCGTACATTTTTCTGCTCCTTTATAAAATTTTGACAAATAGTCTGTTTTACAAAAAAAACCGGAATATAATTCCGGTTTCTACAGATGTACTAATCCATGTTGAATTTTTTCTTGAATTTCTCTACACGACCACCAGCATTCACAAATTTTTGTTGCCCTGTGAAGAATGGGTGGCATGAAGAACAAACCTCGATCTTCATCTCGTCTTTCATCGATTTTGTAACAAATGTATTACCGCAAGCGCATTTAACTGTGCACTCTTTGTAGTTAGGATGTATACCCTCTCTCATCTATTTTCACCTCCGTTTTAATTTTCAAACATTATCCACAGTATATTATCATAATTCCTTGTCCAATTCAAGTGTTTTTTTAAATATTTGCTAACCTAGCACTAACAACCCTGTCTAGTCCTGCTAAATCCTTAGTCACTTGTATATCCCTATATTTCCAAGTCCTGATCAAAATATCACACACTTCTTCGGCTTGGTCATAGCCAATTTCCAATATTATGCAACCATTTTTTTTCATATAATTGTGCGCTGTTTCGGCAATAATCCGATAATATGTTAGACCATCGCTACCTCCATCAAGTGCCAAAACAGGTTCGTGATCTATGATTTCCCTTTGAAGGGTTGGTATAACATCAGTCTTAATATACGGCGGATTTGATACGATGACATCAAATTTGGGCCCTCTGCCAATTTTCGACAATCCAGTGGGAATTAAAGGCTCAAACATGTCACCTAGCAAAAACTTCATCCTATTTGCAACGTTATTGGATTCCGCATTTTTCTTTGCCACAGTTAGTGCTTCTTCACTAATGTCTATGGCTGTTACAGAAGATTTTCCAAATTGATGGGCTAGGCTCACACCTAGCGTTCCACTACCACAACCAATGTCTAGTATCTTCACATTTCCATTTTTAGATGCTTCTATTATTAATTCTATGGCCGTCTCAATGACTGTCTCAGTGTCTGGTCTTGGTATTAACACATTCTCATTGACCATGAATTTTAATTTCCAAAACTCTTGTCTTCCTGTTATGTACTGCACAGGTTTTCCAGCAGCCCGTTGATCTACCAAGGTAAAATACTCATCTAGCGCCTTGTCTCCCATTCTTTCTCCAGAATGAATCACATAATAGTTTTGATCTTCCTTCAGTAAATATAACATCAGTACTCTTGCATCAAGGGACGGTGTGGCACAGCCACCTGTTTGCAAAGTTTTAGTCCCTATGTCTACTGCTTGTTTTATAGTCAATGACATTAGATTGGTCTCCTTATACAGTATTACAGCTACGCTGTTTGTTCGTCATCCGTCATAACAGTCCTCAGGGCAACGGCTGCCAGTTCTAGCTGTTTGTCATCTGGCTCCCTTGTTGTCAATTGTTGCAATGCAATCCCAGGATAACTAAGGATTTTTACAACCCAGCTGTCACTTTTTCCAGCCCATTTGAGAAGCTCGTAGGAAAGTCCTGCTATAATTGGTATGAAAAGTAATCTAGATCCAATCCTCAACGCTAGATTGGGCCAGCCCAAGAATGAAAATATCAATAAGCTAAGTATCATGACAAACATCAAAAAGCTAGTTCCACATCTGGGATGAAGTGTTGGGAACGGTCTTGCATTTTCAGCGGTTAACTCTAGTCCATTCTCATAGCAGTGAATCATCTTGTGCTCCGCTCCATGATACTGAAATGTGGTTCTAATGTCTTTCATTAAGGAAATTAGCGCAATGTAGCCTACAAATATAAGAATACGAAATACGCCTTCAATCAAGTTTAGTATAATTTCATTTTCGGTAAAATGCTTAAACACATTCACAACAGCTGTAGGTGCTATAATGAATATCCCTACTGTAAAAACAAGCGCGAAAATCACAGATGTATACATAAGAAAGTCCATTGAACCTTTGCGGCCGAACTTTTTTTCTAGCCACATGCCGAATTTATCTGATTCTCGTTCTTCCTCAGGCACATCTTGTTCTAAGACCTCCGCAGAGTACATGAGAGTCTTGGTGCCTAGAAGCAAGGAATCCACAAAGGCATATACACCACGGACAATAGGCCATTTTGCTACTTTTCTAGGCTCTGGCAAGGGGTCTTTTTTAATATGTAGCTCCCCGTTTGCTCTTCTAATGACCACGGCTGTGTCTTTTGCTCCACGCATCATTATGCCTTCGAGAACCGCTTGTCCACCAATCTTTGTAGGACTTGCATTTTTTATAAATATTTTGTTAAAATCCATACTGCCCCTTGGTCTTTCCTAAATATCACTAATCATTTAATTTCTTTTTAACTACCTGAACGAATTCAGCATTGGATTTGGTTTTTTGCAATGTATCTATTATATTTTCAGTGGTCTCTTGCACACTACCACTAGACATAGCCCTACGCATAGACCAAATTGCATCTATCTCTTCTTTGCTCATGAGCAAGTCTTCACGACGTGTGCCGGATTTGTTCAAGTTAATCGCTGGGAAAACACGTTTTTCAGATAGCTTCCTATCTAGGTGCAATTCCATGTTGCCTGTGCCTTTGAACTCCTCAAATATCACATCGTCCATTCGACTTCCAGTTTCTACCAGTGCCGTGGCAAGGATTGTAATACTGCCGCCCTCTTCCATTTTACGAGCCGCACCAAAAAACTTCTTAGGTTTGTGTAGCGCACCTGGGTCTAATCCGCCAGACAAGGTTCTGCCTGATGATGGAATTACTAGGTTATAGGCTCTCGCTAGACGAGTTATACTATCCATTAGTATGACTACATCTTTTTTGTGTTCCACCAATCTTTGGGCCCTAGCCAATACCATCTCAGCTACCTTTGCGTGGTTGGCGGGCAGTTCATCAAATGTGGAATATATAACTTCGCCCTTAATAGAACGTTGCATATCTGTCACTTCTTCAGGTCGTTCATCTACTAGCAAAACAATTAATTCAACTTCTGGGTACTTTTGCTCTATGGTCGCTGCGATTTTTTTTAGCAATATAGTTTTGCCTGCCTTTGGCGGCGCTACAATAAGCCCTCTTTGACCCTTTCCTATAGGTGCTAGTAGGTCAATAAGTCTTGTGGATAAATCAGAAGAAGATGTCTCTAGGGAAAGTCTTTCATAAGGGAAAATAGGTGTCAAATCGTCAAAGTTAGGTCTATTCATAACCACATTCAGTGGATCGCCATTAACCTCGTTCAAATAAAGAAGTGCTCTAAATCTCTCGCCTTCATTGGGCGTTCTCGTAAGGCCTTTTATCTTATCTCCTGTCTTTAGCCCAAATCGTCTAATCTGGGTTGGCGACACATATACGTCCTCTTCGCTAGTAAGGAAATTGTGAAATCTAAGAAAACCAAATCCGCCTTCGGCAATCTCTAGTATCCCTTCCACTGGCGGTTTTTCACTGCCAGGAACAGCTAATTTTTCGCCGCTTGGAGCTAAAGGTCTCTCACTATTGTGGCTTGGGGGCCTCGTCATGTTTGAAGCCGACGTTCTTTCATTGTTTTGGGTTGCCGGCTTTGCGTCATTTGAAACTGATGGCCTTAGGCTGGTTGGGGCTGATGGTTTTGCTACATCTGAAATCGGAAGTCTGCTGTCAGCTTGTTCTTCGTTTGCTTTAACCTCTGTTTTAATTTCGGATTTGGATATCAGTTCAATCAACTCTGCTTTTTTCAGCTTCTCAAATCCTGACAGCTTCTTACTTTCTGCCAACTCTCTCAATTCGGCTACTTTTTTAGCCGCTAAATTTTCTTTATTAATTTCCAATACACTTCCCCTTTGCATTTATTTTGTATCGCCGTTGTTTTATTGTTGGGTTTTGATTTCTAGTATTTTAACACCGTCACATAGCATGGTTATGCCAGCATCTACTGTTAAAGAATTAACGGTCGCGCTACCACCTTTGCTATCAAAAATGCTTGTGTTCTCATCGATTATATATGTATCTTCACTTCCATCAGATAGGCTCACTCTCAGGGCATAATATGAACCGTTCTCGCCAGTAAGTGGCTTACTTTCTTTTATATTGGCAGAGATAATATAGGCCTCCATGTTAGGCGCAGGATTGGTGATTTGCATCTTCACCTTAGTATTTGGTAGTGCAACATATCCAACCACAATGCTATTTCCTACATATATATTGGTAGTATTCATTATAATCTTAGAGGTACTTCCGTCTGTTAGTTTGAGCGTAACACTACCAGCTGTGCCATCTACAGCAGTGACAGTACCGGAAATATTGACAATCTCTTTGGCTGCATCAAATGTAGCGTTACTCTCACATTCGAATACGGATTTACAAACCGAAGCAAACTCGCTTCTCTTTACGTTGGTCTTTGGTAGGAACTGACCTTTGTTGTCTCCAGTCATCACGCCTTGTCTGTATAGCAAGTCCACAAAAGGCACTGCTACCGCAGATATATTGGCCGCATCAATATATGTAAGTCTATAGCCAGGGGCCATGTTCTTGGTCATGGCTTTACCCGCCCACATAGCAGTCTCTTCTCTAAGGGCTGGACGACCACCGCCATTGCTCTTCACAAATGTGCTTATATCAGCCGCGGTTAGAATCTCGTATTTTAATCCATAAGACACTACTTTTCGTGCCCACGTTGCTATTTTAGCTTGGTCTAGCACATCTTTGTACTCTGCCGTATGATCTTCTGCGTCTTTTAGCGCACCTACTGCATTCAAGGTGCCATATAGCATACTCATGGCCTCTTCACAGGTAACTAGGCCTTCTGGTTTGAACAGCCCACCTGGGTAGCCGCTGATGATTTTCTTTTCACTTGCAAATGTGATTTTTTCTAATGCCCAATGGGTAGTGGCTACATCTTTAAATGGTGATGTGGCAGCAAAGGCAGGCACTGCACCTACTACTATCATACTGACCGACATAGCTATACTAAATACCTTCTTCATCCATTGTCTTTTCATTCTTTATCTCCTAATAGAGCTATTGGTTCTGGACAGCCCCTGCTGTGATGGCGCTCGGCGTGATACCGGAGCCTCTCACTTCATAAATATCATTAATCATTTTGTCAATTTTGTCATCATCAGGTACCACAAAGGATAGTCCATTAATCGTGTCAGGTTTTGCTGGCATTTGCACTGTATTCAATCCCTCTGTCGTCATCCCAAGCGCTGATGCAGCCATCTTAGCAGCATCTCCCAAAGATATATTGGTCTCTACATTTTGTATAACTGTGGCTGCTACCACAGGAAGTCTAAGACCTATGGCTTGCTTTAGTGCTGCCTTGGCAAAAGCCTGTTGCGCCTTGATGCGACCAAGGTCACCTTCTATATAGCCGTGTCTATATCTCAAATATTGAACTGCGTGTTCTCCATCAAGTATTTGGTATCCTTCAGGTATGTTTATTACAAGCGGTGGTTCGTCAAATGGATCTTTGTAATGCAGACCTTTCCCTCGTGGCCCTTTTACATCCATAGGTACACCACCCATAGAGTCAACAATATCCGCTACACCCTCATAATCAATTAATGCATAATAATTAATAGGCATACCGTGAAGTGTTTCGCTTATAGCCTTACCCATGGCATCTAAGCCTTGTGTTCTGTATACTGCGTTAATCTTGAGACTGCCTCCATGATATCCTTCTCGATAGTAGTACGTGTCCCTTGGTACGGATATAAGGTCTACATATTTGGTTTCCATATCATAACTTGCTATCATTATAGTATCGGTCAACTCTTGGGCTATACCCACTAGCAAAATATTAACACGCTTTTGCCCTGCATACATGTCGAAAATAGGGCTAGAGGCTGGTACAAATAATCCTGCATGAAGCTCCTCGTCTTCTTTTTTCTCTTCAGAGGACTCTCCGACATTGTCCCCTATATATCTATCATATAAAAATACGGCAGGCGTAAAAACCACTGTAAAAATTAAAAATGATATCAAAAAATACTTTATAAAAAATTTCATTTAAGCTAATTTACCTTTCAACTAACCCGTTGCCTTCTTGCCTAATTTGTGTACAAACACTCATACCCTTATATTCTATACCCTTTGGCACAAAAAATAAATAGGAATTTGTTAGAAATACTTATTACTTTTATATTACATCTTCCATTATTTTCTTGTTGCGTTACTCTCACATTGTGAGGTAAGATGATTTTAGATTTACCTTAGGCAGAGGTATTGTTTAAAATATTCCATGACTTAGCGGGCACGAAAGCCTTGCTTGGTTTGTGTTTAGCGCATATAAACTGGATATTTTAGGTAATACTATGGCTAGGGTTTTTTTTGTGCACAAATTAAGAATGGGGAAAAGAAATGAAAAGCAAGGATTTTAACACATTAACACAAGACTTTTTAGACTATTGTAAGTATGAAAAGCGATTATCGGACATCACGTTGCAGGCTTATAGTTTCGACTTACAGCATTTTAGGAAGTTCCTTCTGGGATTGGAGAATCCTGGTATTATAGATGATGAGACTGGGCTCCCTGAGCCAGATCTAACAGCAGTCACCAAAGAGGTACTACACAAATACGTCCATGCTCTAAATGAAAAATACAAGGTGAAGACGGTTAAACGTCGTTTTGCTTGCCTCCGTTCATTGTATGGATACTTGGAATATTTAGAGATAATAGAAAACAATCCTTTTCTAAAGTTTAAACTCCACATGAAGGAGCAACAAGTTTTGCCAACTAGTATGTCCCTCATTGAAATGGACAAGATGTTATCAGTGGTACACGAGATGAGCATTTCCTCCAATGTTGGGTTTTCTAAGAACAAGCATGCGGCAAACAGCTTTCACTTTATCAAGCTTCGGGATGTAGCTATATTAGAATTTTTATTTGCCAGCGGTGTGCGTGTAAGTGAACTTTGTGGGCTTAGACTAGGTGACTTATACGACAACAATACCGTGCTGCGCATACTGGGCAAAGGGAACAAAGAAAGATTAGTTTACTTAACCAACACCGAAGTGTTAGAAACATTTCAGAGTTATTTGTATCACAGGTCAAGGACAGGCACTAAATCCGATCATGTATTTATCAACAAAGTGGGGAAACCACTTTCAACCCAGGCTGTTAGAAACTTAGTGGCTAAATACGTGCAGGTTTGCGGTATATCAAAGAACATAACACCACATGCCTTTAGGCATACATTTGCATCACTACTACTAGAAGAAGGTGTGGATATAAAATATATTCAGGAATTCTTAGGCCATAGCTCTATTACTACCACGCAAATTTATTTGCATACATCCAATCAACGTAAAAAAGACATCATGATGTCCATGCATCCAAGGCAAAAACTCCGAGTGGCGACAGAATAACCTTTTTCTACCAAATCCGACACGATTTTCGTGCCGGATTTTTTTATGTCTAGACATAACGATTTTTGGAAAATTATGGTGGGTTTTTACCCCTAAACTTGGAATATTTTGTCACGACTGGAGATAATGTCAAATTATCTCCGGGGAGAGGTTGGTAGTTTGAAAAGCTTAAATTTAAAGATTCTCTCCCTAGTTAACAACCTTAAAAGGAGGAACACACTTATGAGAAAGGTACTATCATTCGTACTTGCATCATCACTTGTTTTGGGAAGCTTTGGTAGCGCATTTGCAGCTACACCAGCAAACGGTCTTACAGACTTAACTGGGAAAAATTGTGAAAACCAAGCGAGAGCACTTTATGATTTAAATGTTATCAGCGGTTATGGGGACGGATTATTCGCTCCAGAAAAAACGGTAACAAGAGCAGAAATGGCAGCTATGATTGTTAAAGCTTTGGGCTTATCTGAGAGCGGCGCAAGCAACACATTTAAAGATGCTAAAGGACACTGGGCTAAAGAACACATCGGTATGGCACAAAGTCTTGAAATCATCACTGGATATCCAGATGGCACTTTCAAGCCGGATGCAAAAGTTAATTACAACGAAGCGGTAACTATGATTGTTAAAGCTTTAGGTTATAACCAAGAAAGTTTACCAGGAATCTGGCCTAACAACTACCTTGCTAAAGCACAAAGACTTGGTCTAAGCACAGGTATCGCTACAGGTTCTGCAGGCGCAGTTAGAGGCGACATCGCCATCATGCTTTATAGAGCATTAGAAGAAGAAATCGGTACTACTAACAAAGATGGTCTTTGGAAATCTGACAGCACAACAATGCTAGACGGATTAGACGCTGTAGCTGATACTAGCTTCTCAGTAATCACTGGAAATGAAGACAGTTCAATCAGCCTATACGACTACCTTGGACAATCAGCAAAATCATATAAAAAAGATGGCAAAATTGTTGCTATCAAAGAAATAGAGTCTAAAACATTGGTTGGAGAATTCAAATCAGCTACAGAATTCAAAGTAGGAGATAACACTTACTACTATACTGATGGCAATGACACTTATGTACCATTTGTTAACGGTAAAGCTGGTACTGCTACTAATGCAGCACTTGCTGGCGCTGGAAAACTAACAATCATGGCAAAAGTATCTGGTAACAAGATTTCTAAAATCGTTGCTACAGATAAATGGAACCAAGAAGCTTCATTTAAATATGCTACTGATATGTTAGATGGTAAAACATTCAACACTTACACTCTTCCAACACAACTAGATGGTAAGACTGTAGATACTAGCAAATTCCAATTGATTGGTGCTGCTAACCTACAAGCTATCGCTAAAGACAGCATCGTAACTGTATATGTTTCAGACAGCAAAATTGTTAAGATTGCCGTAAGTGCTAAAACAGCTACAGGTAAAGTAACACAAATATCTTCTGATAACAAATATACTATCGGTGGCACTCAATATGAACTAGCAACTAACCCTGCTCCTGCTACACCTGGAATCGGTGAAGAAGGTACAGTTAGACTAGACGCTGCTGGAAAAATAGCTGAGTGGAAAGTAACTGCTGGTGCAAAACACTACGGTATGCTATTAGCTGTTCAAGCTAAAACAGGTTCATTAGATACTGACAAAGTAAAAGTCTTCACTAACGAAGGCAAAGAAGAAGTTTATACAGTAAGTGATGCAACTGCATTCTCTAATGCTAGCACTGCTGGTGTAGATTCACTAATCGAGTTCGAGTTTGACAAAGACGGAAAAATCAAAGCAGTAACTGAGAGAAGTCTAGCTACATTTGCTGGTAAAGTATCTGCTTCTAATAACCTAATCGGTAACCTTCCAGTTGACGCAAACGTATTGGTATTCGTTATGAAATCTGCTGGAAAATATGAAATCGCTAAAGTATCTGACCTACAAAAGGATAACGCTTTAAATACTAGTGCAGCTTATGGTTCATACACTCCATCTGGAGATGCTAAAGCTAAAGTAATGGTAGTGGCTAAAGCTGACACAACTAAAACAAATTCAGTTTATGTATTGTTACACGAAGTAAACACAGCTCTTGATGCTGATGGCGATACTGTAAACGCATTGGTTGGTCTAAAAGATGGTAAAGAGTACAAAGCAGTAACAGATAACACTGGATACTTCTCTGGATTCTCTGGACACGCTGGTCTATATCAATTAAGCGTAGACGCTAATGGCGTAGTAACTGCTAAAGATGTTAGTATCACTTCAGTAAGTGCTATCACAGGAGTAACAGTAGACGCTATCGATGGTAACCTAGTTAAATTAAACACTAACGCTTGGGTATCAATTGATGCAAACGCTGTAATCTATGTATACAATGCTACTAAAGAAGAGTACGAAGTTAAGACTATATCTGCTCTAAAAGGTAAGTCAGTAACAATGTACCAAATCGACAAAGATAGCGAACAATATGACATCGTAGTAGTTCAATAATAAGTTAACCACTCTGCCTAGAGTAAATAATAAAAAGGAGGGGCGACCGCAAGGTCGTCCCTCCTTTTATTCCCCAACGGGTGCCAGGCTGAGCCTGACGCCCGTTGGGGGCCCCATGAAAGCTGCAGAAGATGTGCGGCAGAGCCACACCTCATTCTGCTCTATCCTCCCAAATGCCAGGCTGAGCCTGACGCCCTCACATGTTGAAAACACATAATTTTCCTCTTGCAGTTGGCTTTTTTGAGGTGTATAATGAGGTTATGTGAAAATCCGACCCAAAGGTCGAGTATCTAAAAACCCTAAACACAAACAGTACATAAGGAGAACACAAAATGAAATTAAATAAACTAATAGTAACTATAGGCGTGGCAAGTACAATGGTATTGGCCAGCGGAATTGCAGCATTTGCTGCTGATACTACTACCGCTACCCCTAGAACTATCGTGCCTACTATGACATTCAGCGAAAATGTAGTGTCGCTTTCCCTAGACGATACGATTAAGATCATGCAGACAACAGGCGCTGGCGCTCAAACCGCTGAATATAATATGAAAAAAGCTAAATCCATCGAGGAAGGATATAATGAAGGATATACAACCATTAAGAATGCTTTAAATCTTTCTAGCATGCTTTCTCTGGCTTCACAGTCTGCATTTGGTTTAGGTGACGTATCTGAATCAGACAAAGCACTTCTCAATTTGCAAAGAGCATATGCTAAAGTGCAAGGTCCTGCCAACTTCGATGCAGAGATGAACAAGCTAGAATACGATGCCGTACAGACATACTATGGTGTTTTACAAGCACAAGATAACTTAAAAGCATCTAATGACAATTTGAAAATTCAAGAAGGGCTATTGGCCACTACACACAAGAAGTATTCATTAGGGC
The DNA here is from genome assembly GCA_031553975.1 of Anaerovoracaceae bacterium. GTDB lineage: Bacteria > Bacillota > Clostridia > Peptostreptococcales > Anaerovoracaceae > JAVBKP01. The sequence goes on from JAVBKP010000107.1 coordinate 19,630, forward strand.
TAGTAGCTAAAAAAGATGTTTTGGCAGCACAGACGGCAGTGACTACCGCAAAATCTGATGTTATCTCCGCGCAAAACACACTTAAAAATGCAAAAATGAATTTTAACTTTCAATTAGGCAACTCAGTTATGCAAGGTGTGACGTTGACAGATGTGCTGAAAGAAATCACACCACCTGCTATCCTTTTAGAAGATGCCATTAACTCCGCATTGGACAAAAGAGGTGAAATTAGAGCGTCAGAGCTTGGGTATAAAGCTACTGAAATTCAGTTTAATAGTATTAAATATCGCTACCCTGCAAATGCCTCTAAATACCTAAGTGCGCAGGTTGCTGCACTACAATCTGAAAAAGCATTTAACGATTCCTTCTTCTATATAGAAATGGAAGTCCGTTCTAAGTTTATGGATTTAGAAACTAAAAAAGCTGCTGTTGATTCCGCTAGAGCCACAGTGACAAATGCAAACGAAATGTATCGCTTGACTAACATTTCATACAACAACGGCCTTGCTACACTAAGCGACGTACAGCAGGCTCAACTAGGTGCCTATAGGGCCAACCAAGGCCTGTCAGCCGCCATCACCAACTATGACCTGTCCATCTACGCATTCAAATATGCCACAGGCGCAGGCGTAAGTCCAGTGGGGATGTAATTAAGCAAATATAGCCGGAAAAAGATTAGGGACGACTGCGAGGTCGTCCTTTTTGTTGTCCTAGCCAAAAAAGAAAAGAAGGCGTCTGCAGGACGCCCCATTACCGGAATAAAATCTGTTTATTGTCGCGCTTTCTCATGGAGACCGGATGGCAGTCATACCTACATGATATAGCAAACAGATATATAAAAATAATATCTCTTTATTCGACAATTATCAACAACTCTATGACGAACTTTTTGTTCGTCTGTTTGTACTGACAGTCGAAATATGTTATAATTTTTATACTATGAAAATCGGAGATTGGAATTGTAGCAATGGACAATATTAACTATGGTGAATTAATCAAAAATCGGCGGGAAGAAATTGGGCTAAAACAGCGTGGTCTGTGTGAGGATGGAAAGATATGCTCTGAAAGGCATCTCCAGTTCATTGAAGCAGGAGAGAGAATGCCCTCTAGAGATCTACTAAAGGTGCTTTTGGAGAGGTTGGGTGAAGACCCGTCTTTATACATACTCAATGTAAACAACAAAGAAACTGCATATGCCCACAATAAGCTGTTAGAATTAGATGCGTTAATGAAATCTAGGGATTATGTTTCTGCTCAGAAAAAAATTGCTCGAATACAGCCTAAAGTCCGAACAAACTTTGAGATTCAAATGCTAAGCAGAATCAAAGCCGAACTACTCTTTTGGACTGAAAAAGATTACAGTGCCTCACTCTCCCTTTGTATTGTTGCTCTGGACTTAACTAGAAAAAACTTTGATGAAAATCAAATAGGTGAATACATGCTATCTGAGGAGGAAGTGAATATCATAAACATGATGGCCAAAATTCATGCTGAGAGCGGAGATGTGAACCGTTGTATAAAGATTCTATACGGTGTTAGGCAGGCTTTCCAAAAGCCGTATATAACGGATAAACTAAAATCAAAAGTGTTAATCTCTGCTTTGTATAATTTATCAAAGGCATTAGGTTCTCTTGGCCGTTATGAGGAAGAACTAGAAATCGCTAGTGAAGGGATCAATATTAGTACACAGAACTATAACCTGTATAGCCTTGGAAGCCTGTATTATAATAAGGCACATGCATTTTATCACTTAGGGGATGTCGATGCTGCTACGGAGAATTTTAAGCTTTCCTATCATGCTTACATAATACAAAGTCAACATGATTTGGCAGAAATGGCAAAAAAATATGCCGCAGAAAAATACGGCATACTTGTTTAAGTAACTATTTGTTTATACCCAAGGCATATCCGATTGTGGTGTAACCACTGGTGGTGTAGTTCCCCCGATTGGCGCTAGTGGTGCTACTACTATGCTGAATACCAGTACAGCAGCTAGGCAAATTGATGTTAGTTTTTTCATTTTTTGTTCCTCCTTGGTTTTAATTTAAATAATTTGTTTGCATGAAGTGAGTGTCTCTCACTTCTTTTTGTATTGTATCATACTTTTTTTGTTTTTTGATAACTTAAAAAATATATTAATTCAAATTGGGCAAAGCAAAAACACCCGATATATAATTAAATAGCATAAGATTAAGCACTACAGCCAAAGGCACCAAGATTCTAAACGACTGGTGTCTTGTTTTATGACGGAATATCCTCATGCCCGCAAATATACCAATACCACCCATGGCGAATGCTATAAGGAATAAATGAATTTCGGGCACCCTGCGTCCCCCATGCTTTGCTTTTTGCTTATCAAATCCCATCACTAAGAATGCAAATGCGTTCCATGCCATCAATATAAAATATATTATATTACTCATTCTGTTCTCCTAAATTTGCGCGCATCCTTCTAGACTGGCTCAGTTATAACCTTCTTTCTATTCTAGACGGATTTTTATAGTAGGTCAACTTTATTATTTCTCGAAAAGATCAAAATGTGCGTTACTGTCACTCTTATTAAATTGTATATACCTATAATGTGAGAATTTTTACCACGTATTGCGTGATAAAAATCCACCATATACAATGAAGTAAAGTAGAGGTCGCAATATGAATCGTATCAAGGAACTTCGTAAAAAACTGAATAAGAGCCAGTGGGATTTCGCAAAGGATTTTAACATTTGCCGCACGACTTTGGCAAAATGGGAAAAAGGAATACATAATCCCGACTACAATACCGTGATTAAACTGGCTGACTATTTTAATGTCAGCACAGATTATCTCATGGGGCATGATTATTACCCTGTGGTAGAAGAGCAAATAGGGTTTGTCCATGAGATTATTCCTCAGATTCAGGATGTCCTCATTACAAACGGTGTCATATGTGAAGGCAAACCCATGACCTCCGCCCAACAAGCAATTGTTTTAGACTACATCAATTCAAATGCTACCTTCCTAAAGAAAATGCTAGGGGATAGTAAATAAACTCCAAAATGTGGTATTATATAGTGATATATAAAATCACAAAGGAGAATCACCATGAAAATCGCAATTGTTGGAACTGGCTATGTAGGTCTTGTGACTGGTATATGCTTCGCAGAGATGGGCAACGACGTAGTTTGCATAGATACCAATAAAGACAAAATTGATATGCTCAACCGCTTAGAATGCCCGATATATGAACCAGGCCTTGAGGATTTGCTAAAATCCAATGTTAATGAAAATCGCCTCAGTTTTACCATTGATGCAGAATCCACACTTCAAAACTCTGATATATGCTTTATAGCCGTAGGGACTCCCCCTGGTGAAGATGGTAGTGCTGACCTGCAATACGTGCTAGCCGTGGCCTCCACCATCGGAAGGCACATGAATCGCCACATGTATATAATAGATAAATCCACTGTGCCTGTAGGCACTGCCGATAAAGTTCGTGTGGCTGTCCAGAAGGAACTAGATAATAGGAAGTCTGATTTAACCTTTGATGTAATCTCCAATCCAGAGTTTCTAAAAGAAGGCGCTGCCATCAATGATTGCATGAAACCAGACCGGGTGGTCATTGGTACAGATAATGAAAAAGCACTGAGAGTAATGAAAGAACTATACTCTCCTTTTGTACGGAATTCAGGCAACTTTATTCACATGGATATTAAGAGTGCAGAAATGACAAAATATACCGCCAATGCCATGCTAGCCACTAAAATATCCTTTATCAACGAAATGTCTAATATCTGCGAGCGTGTAGGTGCCGATATTAACATGGTGCGAAAAGGCATAGGTAGTGATCAACGGATCGGGTATCATTTTATATATCCTGGTTGCGGATATGGTGGTAGCTGTTTCCCAAAAGACGTACGGGCCCTAATCCAAACAGGCAAAGAATATGGATACGAACCCCAAATTCTCCAATCTGTGGAAACTGTTAACTATCGTCAAAAGTACAAGCTAGTGGAGTACATCACATCTGAGTTTGGTCAGGATTTGGTCGGCAAAACCTTTGGTATATGGGGTCTTTCCTTTAAGCCAGATACAGATGACATGCGAGAAGCTACCTCGATTACGGTAATTAACGAACTAACAAAACGTGGTGCTAACGTCAAAGCCTACGATCCAAAAGCCACCCACGAGGCACAAACAATTTACTTAAAAGACAATGATAAAGTGGTGTATGTAAAAGGCAAGTACGATGCCATCACTGATGCTGACGCTATGATTCTCATCACTGAATGGAAAGAGTTTCGTAGTCCGGATTTCTATGAGATGAAACGAATCATGAAGTCCCCTATTATTTTTGACGGGCGTAATCAGTATGACCCAGCCAGTCTAGATGAACATGGTTTTGCATATTACCAAATCGGTGTAGCTCAGAAAACAACTAAGGCAGGTGCATGATGAAAAAAATATTAGTGACTGGCGGTGCTGGATTCATCGGTTCCCATCTTTGCAAACGCTTGTTGTCTGAAGGCAACCATGTGACTTGCTTAGACAATCTTTTCACAGGAAGTCAGCAGAACATTGACCCTCTAATCTCCGACCCAAATTTTAAATTTGTCCACCACGACATCATTGATCCACTAGATATAGAAATAGATGAGATATACAATCTAGCATGCCCTGCCTCACCAATTTATTACCAATATGATTCGGTGAAAACGATGAAAACTAGCATCTTAGGCATGATAAACATGTTGGAGCTAGCTAAAAAATACAATGCAAAGGTCTTCCAAGCTTCCACCAGTGAAGTGTATGGCGACCCCCATGTTCATCCACAGCCAGAATCCTACTGGGGACATGTGAACCCAATCGGTATACGCAGCTGTTATGACGAAGGTAAACGAGCGGCTGAAACCCTGTGTTTTGACTATCATAGGCAACATGGGATTAAGATAAAGGTAGTCCGTATATTCAACACCTACGGTCCTAATATGAACCCCGAGGACGGACGTGTAGTAAGCAACTTCGTCGTCCAAGCCTTAAAGGGTGAAGACATTACTATCTATGGCGACGGGATGCAAACAAGATCCTTTTGTTATGTAGATGATCTGGTAGAAGGCTTTGTTCGGATGATGGCAACGGATGATAGCGTGACAGGCCCTATTAACCTCGGCAATCCTGGAGAGTTCACTATGATCGAATTAGCAGAAAAAGTATTAGACAAAATATCCACCACATCAAAGCTCATCTTCCAAGTTCTCCCCCAAGACGATCCAAAACAAAGAAAACCAGATATTTCTAAGGCTAAAACAGTTTTAGGCTGGGAGCCAAAGGTTAATCTGGGTGAAGGGTTGGATAGGAGTATAGGGTATTTTAGGGAAGTAGTTAAATAAGTATAAGTAAGTTTTGATGCAACAAATAGGCGCAATAGAATGCGTCTATTTAAATTTAAACATTCTCTTGCAATCCTTGGGTTTTTCCTATATAATATTGTGGTAATTTATGCAAAAAGTAAGATAAAATAAAAAAGATACAAGGAGAAAAATAGATGGCAAAGGAAGTAAAAAGCAAAGGACTGCGAGGAGACAAGCTATTCGTTACTAATAACAGTCTGTATACAGATTACTTAGTAGTTATGAGCCACTCGCCACGAGCAAGACTTGGGCGCATTGATCAAGAATTCACACCTAACTGGTTTCAACTGGCAATAGCAGGATTTTTCACTGCTGTAATCATTATGATTACCCGTATGCACTCGTATGAGAGAGATATGGGACAGTTCTATTGGTCAAATGGAAGTCCTGGCGAGATGGTCGGTGTATCTGACTTTTTCAGCTATTACAAGATGACCTTTGTGGTGATCATGGGCGTGCTAGCCATGCTAGTTTTACTATATCATGTATTTTGCCAGACTTTGGTTATTAGAAAATCAAACTTCTATATACCTATGGCTGTATATTCAGCATTTGTAATATTGTCATATATCACCTCTGATTACAAAGACTTTGCGCTATATGGATACAATGATCGTTTTGAAGGCACCGTTCCTATCCTGTGCTACATGATTATGCTGTTTTATATCATCAACCTAGTGACGTCCGAAAAAGCTGTTAAATGGATCATTTACCCTGTTGCAGGCACTAGTGTGATCCTTGGCCTACTTGGCGTATCACAAGCTCTTGATATAGACTTTTTTAGGACAGGTCTTGGCAAACGTCTTATCACGCCATCTTCATACTGGGGTAACTTGGACGGACTGTCTTTTACATTTCAAAATAGAGAGATTTATCAGACTGTATATAATATCAACTATGTATCGTTTTATTTAACATTATTGGTTCCATTGTTTGCGATGCTATTTATCAGGGAGCATGACACAAAGAAAAAGGTAGCATGGGGTGGATTATTTGCGTTATCTATGTTTAATATGATTGGATCGCAATCTTCAGGTGGTATATTAGGTTTAGCCGTAATGCTTGTGATGGCACTCATTGTACTTAACAAACGTCTCATCGAATGGAAAAAACCTATTGCCATATTGCTTGTGCTTATACTCCTCATGGGCGCTGCTACTTTCAACAGATTTGCACCGGAACTTTTTGGTGCCGTGAACTCTGTATTAGGTAAACAAGTGTTAGTAATGCCTGGTCAAGAAAAAACTCCCGAGGTGACGCCAGAAGAAACACCTGCTCCAGTAGCACCAGCCCTCACCAAGATTGACTACTTTGAGACCCTAACCGATACTGTTAGTCTAAGTCTAAATGGTAACCCTCTAAAAATAAAATTGGATAATTTAAATGATCCTATGAATAGTAATATCTCTGTCTATGACGCTAGCGATGCTCCGATGAACACTCAATTCAATGGGGAAGCGTACGTTGTAGAGGGATTTGATACCCTAAAAATCCGCCCTGCGCAAGACAATAGTGGTCAATACTATTTGCTGTTAACAATTGATGCTGTGGATTGGCCATTCATGGTGAAGCCAGATGGTATTGTTTTTGTAAATCAAATTGGAAAACAAATGCAACTAGTAAATGTACCTCATATTGGATTTGAAAACAACCAAGCATTTGGATCTGGGCGTGGATTTATTTGGTCGAGATCGCTACCAATGCTAAAAGATACTATTTTCCTAGGCAAAGGTGCTGATACCTATTGTATCTATTTCCCTCACAAAGACTACGCGGGAAAATACGGCTCTGGCGTATGGACGAATAGCCTTAATATTGTCGTAGATAAGCCCCATGACCTATACATTGGAATGGCCTTCGGTACAGGTATTACTTCCCTACTGGCTTTCTTGGCTTTGGTAATCATGTATTGGATACAGTCATTTAGAATATATAGAAGGCTGGACTTCAAAGATGGTTTCTTACCAGCCGTTGGTGTGGGAATATTCCTAGGTACAACAGGATTCATGGCTGCCGCACTAGTGAATGATAGCACCATATCGGTGATGCCTATGTTCTACGGTCTCCTTGGAACCGGTATTGCAATTAACTATATGATTGGTAAAAAGTTAAAACAAAACTAAAATATATAAAATCCGGCTCTTGTGGTGATGGAGGTAAATAGCAGATGGCAGAACAAATTGTTCTTATTTCAGGCATAACAGGGCGGAGCGGTAGCTATTTGCTCAAGAGGATTCTGAATGAAAAAGAGCAGGCATATAAATATAAGGCTATTGTTCGGACTACGTCCGATACAACTTTACTTGACTCCGCACCTAGCATGATTCAAAAATACGTGGGGGATTTGCACGATAGCGAATTTCTAGATGCTGCTTTAGCGAATGTGGATGTAGTGCTTCATATAGCAGGTATTGGCAAATCCTTGCCTATGGTGAAAGCGGCTGTTAAGAAAAATGTAAAAAGGATTATACTGGTCCATACTACAGGAATTTATTCAAAATATAAGTCTGCTAGTGCTGAATACTTGCATATTGAAGACGAAATATCTTTCATGTTAAAAGACACGGATATATCATTAACAATATTAAGACCGACAATGATATACGGGAGTTTAGATGATGGCAACATTTCTGTCTTTATCAAAATGGTAGATAAGCTTCCTATTTTCCCTGTTGTAAAGGGAGCAAAGTTTGCCTTACAGCCAGTTCACCACCGTGACTTAGGGAATGCTTATTTTGATGTCCTAACCCATCCAGAGATCACGAATAACAAGAACTATGTTTTGTCGGGATTGTATCCTATCGATTTGATTGATATTTTGAAAACGATTAGCAAATATCTTGGTAAAAAAAGGAGTTTTGTTTCTGTACCGTTCTTTCCATCATATTTTGGAGCATGTTTGATTTATTTTATTTCTTTTGGGAACGTGGACTACAGGGAAAAAGTACAACGCTTGATAGAGCCTCGGGCTTATGACCATCATGAAGCCAAAAAAGATTTCGGATATCTTCCCACTGACTTTACCATCGGTGTAAAGCAAGAGGTTGAAGATTATTTAAAAAGGAAATGATACACAATGTATATTTTTGTAAAACAACTTTTGGATTATGTAGTTTCTGCTATCATGACAATAGTTTTCTCCCCTATACTTTTAATTATAGCTATTATTATAAAACTGGACTCAAGGGGTCCGGTTTTCTTTAAGCAAAAACGTGTAGGTAAGGATGAGGCATTATTTGACATTTATAAGTTTAGAACCATGAGAACTGATACGCCAAAAGATATGCCTACCCATTTGTTTAACAATCCAGAGGCATTTATCACCAAGTCAGGTCGAGTACTGCGAAAAACAAGCCTAGACGAGTTACCACAGCTTTTTAATATCCTAAGGGGGCAAATGTCCTTTGTTGGACCAAGACCTGCTCTATGGAACCAATATGACCTCATAGCGGCGCGTAAAGGCAGTGCCGCTAGATTAAAGCCTGGTATCACTGGTTGGGCACAGGTAAATGGACGAGATGAATTGCCAATAGACGTAAAAGCCGCATACGATCAGACATATGCGGAAAAGATGGGGTTTTTATTAGATGTGAAAATCTTATTTATGACCGTGTTTAGTGTCTTAACTTCAAAAGGAGTGGCTGAAGGTGCCTCAGCAAAACAGTCTGATGAAGAGTCGGCTAAAAAGTAAAATCAAAAGGAATTCTATCGGCTTATCGTTTGATAGAATTCTTTTTTAGCTGCCCTATTTTTCGCGTAAACCGCAATATATTTATGATGGTTGGAAATTTAATATTATAGCTTTTAAGGCTGATTTGAATTTCTTTGAAAGATAGAATATGGCTCTTCATCCCACGGGTGCTTTCGCCGCCCATGCGCATGTGCACGAGAATTTTGTTCAAGTATGCAACTTTTAGCTCTGGGTGCTTTATAAATATTCTTACAAGATAATCATAGTCTGATACATTTCTAAAATCCGCACGATAATCACCTAGTTTTTCGTACACTCCTTTTTTTAGATAAAGTGCAGGGTGAGGCGGGCACCAACCAAGGTAAAAATTACCTGTGCCAGAGATCCATGTCCGCTTGACTAAGCTAGTGTCATGCTGATCTACAAAAATTATATTTCCGTAAACAACATCACAATCGGTCTCATTAAATTTTTCTGCTATAGATAGTAGCGCCCTATCATCTGCATAAAAATCATCGGAATTCAAGATTCCTATGACATCACCCGTGGCCATATGTATGCCCTTGTTCATAGCGTCGTAAAGGCCTCTATCGGGCTCGCTAATCCATTTTATTTGATGTCCGGTGTCATTGTCCTCTCCTAGAGCTTTACTCGCTCTGTAGCAATATTTTGACTCATACTCTTTGATGATTTGTGCCGTACTGTCTTTTGAGCCTCCATCTACGATGATGTGCTCAATCAGCCCAAGTTCACCGTATGTCTGGGATAGAACAGAGTCGAGGGTATCTTTGATAGTGCTTTCTGAATTATATGAAACTGTTATAATTGAAATTCTCATGCCTTAACCATATCCCCTATCATATTCCAGTTACTCGGAAAGCCCATAGCTTCTAAAATATCCTTCTCGTTCAAAACTGTTAATGTAGGCATTATTTTTTGGAATGAGTCTGATATCTCTTTTAATAAACAAGCCACATCTTCTGATGGTAGGAATAATTTCAGTGAAATAACGGCAGCGAGCAAGTCTCTTTTTCCATAAACGTATTCATCCGAGTTCCTTTCAATATCTAACATGTTGTGAAAACTGATATGCCAATAGATTCTTTATATATGTTTCAGCTTGTAATATATACCTCATGAAAATATCTCTTAGTTGCTTGTCAAGGTTGTAAAGAGAATATATTTCTTGCAACGTGGTTCCTGATTTATACCTGTCTTCTGGTTGATTTTTTTGTAAAAAAGTTCTTTATATCCATTAATAAGGTTTAGTACCCTGTTTGCTGCAAAATTCTTTTGGCGCCTTCACTATCATCGCTCAAAAGAACGACACCTCTTGTCATCAGCGTGTCTAGTTGCTCATCATATGTACTAAAAGACTTTATCCCCACAGTCCCTCCAAAAAAAGACCCCGGGCCCGAAGGTCACCAGAGTACGTTCCTAAATAGTATATGTACTTCGCATCGGAAAATACATTGTAATAGTATATTAGCATCTGTGTCGCTTATTGTCAACTTTGTTTTGTGTGTTTCTGTTGATCCTGCTGATTACTTGCGTTATTTTCTATTCTCACAATACCACTCATAAGTGGATTTTATGCCATCTTTCAAACTAGTTTTGTGCTTCCATCCAAGTGAATGTAACTTGCTAGCATCAAGTAATTTTCTTGGAGTACCATCGGGTTTGTCTGCATTAAAGACAAGTTCTCCCTCAAACCCAACAACCTCTTTTATGACTAATGCTAGTTCTTTTATACTCACCTCTTCGCCGGTTCCAATGTTGACATGACCTTGATTCTCACCATTTAAGTTCTTGCCTTCATAGCTTTGCATCAAAAATACACACGCTTCTGCCATATCGTCTACGTGCAAGAACTCTCGCTTTGGCGATCCTGTTCCCCAAATCTCAACCGTACTAGCGTTGGAAAGCTTTGCTTCATGAAATTTTCTAATTAATGCGGGTAGTACATGTGAGCTTTCTAAATCGAAATTATCATTTATTCCATAAAGATTTGTCGGCATACAACTGATAAAGTTGGTATTATATTGGAAATTATAATATTCACACATCTTTAGTCCCGCTATTTTCGCAAGCGCATAGGCCTCATTGGTTGGTTCTAGATAGTCTGAAAGTAGATAGTCTTCTTTCATTGGTTGTGGGCACATCTTCGGATAAATACAAGAACTTCCTAAAAATAGAAGTTTATTCACGTTATTCTTATACGCCGCATGAATTACATTGTTTTGAATTGCCGAGTTAATATAAAAAAACTCTGCTGGATATATGGAATTGGCATGTATACCCCCCACTTTTGCAGCAGCTAAAAAAACATATTCAGGCCTTTCGGTCTCAAAAAATGTGTCGACTGCAATTGAGTTTACTAAGTCGAGCTCATTGTGTGTTTTCAGTATTAAATTATTGTAACCCTTGTTTTTTAACGTCCGAACTATGGCTGAGCCTACTAAACCTCTATGTCCTGCGACATACACCTTTGCATCCTTTTCCATGTAATCTCCTGTCATTACGCTACGTTTTAGTAAAAGTTTTTTGACTTAATCAAAGGCCTTCCTAATATATTCTTCCTTGCTGACAAGTTTCATGTCAGATGCCATCATATCTTTTACAAGCATCTCAAAAGAAGTTTTGGTTGGATTCCAGCCTAAAGTGGTTCTTGCCTTGGTAGGATCGCCAAGTAGCTGTTCTACCTCAGTTGGTCTAAAGTATTTTGGATCCACTTCAATCAAGACTTTTCCAGTTTTAGTGTCAATCCCCGTTTCATTAATACCTTCACCTTGCCAATCTATATGAATGCCAGCCTCTTTAAAGGCCAGTGCGCAAAATTCTCTAACAGTGTGCATCTCGCCTGTGGCAATGACAAAGTCATCTGGTTTTTCATGTTGCATGATCAGCCACATACATTCTACGTAGTCCTTTGCATGACCCCAATCTCTTCGTGAATCAAGATTTCCAAGGTAAAGTTTTTCTTGTTTTGCCTGCGCAATACGGGCGGCGGCAAGAGTAATCTTTCTCGTCACAAAAGTCTCGCCTCTGCGAGGAGATTCATGGTTGAAAAGTATGCCATTGGAAGCAAATATATTGTAAGCTTCTCTATAGTTTCGTGTAATCCAATACCCATATATTTTGGCTACACCGTATGGACTCCTTGGATAAAACGGAGTGGTTTCCTTTTGTGGGACTTCTTGCACCAACCCAAAAAGCTCTGATGTAGATGCTTGATAAATCTTGGTTTTTGCTTCCATCCCAAGTAAATGAACAGCTTCCAGTATCCTAAGCGTACCAATACCGTCAGCATTGGCTGTGTATTCCGGCATCTCAAATGATACTTTGACATGAGACATGGCCGCCAGATTGTATATCTCATCTGGTTGAATTTTCATGATCAAAGCAGTAATGTTCATAGAGTCCGTCATGTCTCCATAATGAAGCTCTATTTTTTTCCCATCCTTAATCAACTCATCAATATATAAATGCTCAATCCTATCCGTATTAAAACCAGAGCTACGTCGAATCATTCCATGAACTTCATAGCCTTTTTCTAATAAAAGTTCCGCAAGATATGAACCATCTTGTCCTGTTATTCCCGTGATTAATGCTATTTTTGACATAATATATCTTCCCTTCATGAGGTTTTCTCGTTTATTTTTGTAAGAAATCAAGCGACCAGTCAAATTCATCCGTTATTCGTACAATATCCTCTTCAATAAGTGGTTTTCCTAACTGTACTTCTATTAACTCTAAGTCTGTTGATGCATATAGGGCATGGGCCTGATTCTCTTGTATGGTAATAGTGTCTCCTGGTCCAACTTGAGAACGCTTTTCATCTATACAAAGCCACCCTTCTCCGGAAACAATGGTCCAAACTTCTTTGCGATTGGCATGCTTTTGATAGCTAATCTGTTTGTCCTCTAGTAGTGACAACTTCTTGGTTAAAGATTCTGTGCCATCTGCATGGAAAGAGTGGTTTAAGACTTGGTATGTTCCCCAACGTTTCTCTTCATACATTGGTCTAGTCTTGATTTCACCAATAAAATCTTTTAATCTGTATGTTTGGCCTTTTTCAGCGACTAGTATGCCATCTCTGCTGGCTACGACCACAGCATTTTTGATACCCATAGTGATAACAGGAATGTCTTGCTCGTTGATCACATGTGTATTCTCGCATAACTCGTCCACTTTTGCATTTCCAGTGACGCTAGCCGTCATCTCTTCTGACAACGTCTCCCATGTACCAAGGTCAGTCCAGCTGCCATTATATTTTAGCACTTTAATCTTCTTAACATGCTCAACCACTTCATAGTCGAAGCTTGTCTTGTTTAAGGTTAAAAATCGCTCCTTCATGGCACCAAACGACAAATCTGATACAGTGTACTTGTCTTTGAGTATATCTGTGATATAGCTTAATTTAAGACCAAATACACCACAATTCCAAAGTGCACCTTCACTGATAAGATTCTTCGCAGAATCAAGGTCAGGCTTTTCTTTAAAATATTTGACATCAGAAATATCGTTAGCTCCATCTGTTGGAACTACATACCCATATTTATCAGATGGCTTTGTTGGCGTCGCGCCCATTAGCACTAGGCTATCTGGTTCTGTATTAAGTATCTGAGAAAACCGAGCAATGTTTTTAAAATATTCTAGATCCACAAATGGATCCACAGGCAAAACAGCAATTGACTCATCTGGTTTCACACCGCATTCGCTATATAAATATGAGCATGCCAAGGCAATGGCAGGAAATGTATCCCGACGCTCTGGCTCTATGACTATATTAACATTTTTACCGAGCTGGTTCTCGAGTTGATCCCTCTGCGTTGCGCTAGCAGCAACAGTAATAGAACTCCAACCACCAACTTCTTGCATCTGCCTATATACCCTCTGCACCATAGACTCTAATGATCCATCCGGCGCAGGAAGCACCTGCAAGAATTGTTTTGATCGTATGTCGTTTGATAGCGGCCATAGGCGTTTGCCTGAGCCTCCTGATAGTAGTATTAAGTGCATACCATTTTCCTTTTATATTGGGGTTGCTGAACAATGGCTAAGTTGCCATGGCCAGCGGCCTCACCTTTCCTTGATTAAATGTCAAATTCCACATTCTTAAAATGCCAACAAAAAGACACGTAGTCTTTTTTCTAAGTTCATCACCATAAAAATGAGATGAATCATGGTTTCGCTTGTTTCTTTTAATTTGGTAGGTATTCGTCCAAGATTGTGAGTCCGTTTTCCTTCTCCAAACTTGCCTTCTACTACATTGTGTTCACCTGCGTCTAGCTTTTCTTCTAAGCATTGGGCGCCGTACAGCGTCTTGTTTTTTTATGGCATTCCGAGTTTTGGGCCATTCATGCTAATTCCTCTTTGCTTTGAGCCTAAATGTATGAAATTCTTTCAAACATTTATATTGGTTCCAATATAAATGTTTGGGCTATCCAATGAAGATGGCCCTTGTTTCGCCCCAATATTATTAGGACATAATTCTTCCGAAAAAATGTCAACTTTAAATCCAGATTTTTGCATAATTTGCTCAAAATCGCCACCATATAATCTACAATAATCAGGCTGCCCATAAATTTTCATTTTGTCCTCTTTTGAGATAATATCTTTTGAAAATATTGTAGATCCAAGAGAAAAATCTTGACATACAGTAATCTCAATTTTGCCACCGACATTAAGAATTCTTTTTAGTTCTTTAAGTGCAACTTGGTCATTGGGAACATGTTGAAGTACGTGATTACAAAGGATATAATCATAGCTATTATTTGGTAGGTCAATTGCTTGAATATCAATTACTAAATCTACATCCTTTGCAAACAGGTCAGCGGTTACACATATTAGATTTTTTCTATTAAGGTAGAGTAATACACTATACTCTGGTGCAAATATAAGCACCTTCTTATTTTTCATTGAAGAAACCTGTGTATCTAACCATGCACAGATCATCCGATGCCTTGGCAATGACCTGCAAAACGGACAGACCGTTGATGCAGCGGTTTCTTTATAGTTTTCTGGATTATTATAATCTAAATCAATTTTAAAATCCAGGAATCTGCTAAAATATTTGTCACAGCAGGGACAATAGACAGTATTTCCTATATATATATAAGATTTTATTTGATTTAAAGTTCTGTAGGCTTTAACTATTTGCTTTACTATAAACTTGGGCATAGTTTTTCGTATAATTCGCTTTGATAATGACATTATGGCTACCTCACTTTAATATCCTCTGATAAAGAGAAAAATACTCTTCAAATTTATCAGAGGCTTTAAACTGCTTTGCTCTTCTAATGCAAGCATTTTTCGTGCTTAAGCTATTTTTCACTTTATTAATAGATTCTAACACGGCATGAAGATCGCCTCTCTCAATTATATATCCACAAGTATCATCTATGCATTCGGGACTGCCTCCAGAATTAAAAGTTAATACTGGTGTTCCACAAGCCAACGCCTCAATATTTGTGAGTCCAAGGACTTCTTCCAAGGTAAAATTAATATAAAGGTCTGCTAAAGAGTATAACATTGCTAACTCTGAAACACTGTCTGTTTGTTCAATTCCTATTATATTGCTCGGAATTTTCTCTAGCTGTTTTTCATTTAGACCTACTAAAATAATAGTGTCCTTTTCCGATAGCATTTTTGCCAATTTTAAAAAAAAAGAAAACCCTTTTTTTTCTGTCCAAACATTAGCTACGCCCAAAACAATAAAAGAATTTTCAGGAATCTTTTCTAAAACTCCATGCTTCATATTATTAGAAATGGTCATGGGTTTAAATGCATCCAAGTTAATCCCATTATTTATAGTAACTATGTCATATTTATTCAAAAAAGAACTTTTAACTTGTCTGGCAAGCCAGTTGGAAGGTGTTATGATTGTCAATTCTTCAATTGAAGTAAATAATTTCTTTTTTTCTCTATAGTTAAAATTAGAATTATCTTGCAAAAAACTAGCTGGGTACTCTTTTTTTTGTGGGCAGTCAAAACAACCTTCTTTCCATTTCATGCATTTAATATACTCATAATGAGCGCAATGACCTGTAAATGACCAGCAATCATGCAAGGTCCAGACTACAGGCTTATTTGATTTTGAAAGGTAATCGAACAAAACAGGAATACTTATATAATACCCATGAATATTATGCAAATGAATGATATCAGGATCATATTTTTGAATCTGGTGAACAAGATTAATTGTTGCTTTCTCTGATGCAAATCCATGTTTATCAGTTAGGCGGCTATACATGCCATGCATGTATATATCTAAATTGCTCCCGATACGTATTGTACTAACATTCTCTGGTGAGATTCCACGTCCATATGCAATAACACCCTCATGTCCATAGTTAACTAATCTATAATAAATATCTGCACATATCCTTCCAGTACTACCTGTTCCACATACTGTATTAATTTGCAACACTTTCATTTCGCACCATATCATTTCATAATTGAGGAATATACCCTCTTCCGTTTACTTTTACTAATGATATCCATTGGTCCCCAAATTTGAAATTTTATGATATGCAATGGCCAATACGACTCAACATTAGTTCTTGGTAAAAAGTAAGGGTCTGAAAATGATCTAACTTTACTTGCCATAGTTATAAACGAATATTTATAATATTGTTTTATCATATCCATGGCCTGCTTTGTATATGTATATTCTTCTCCACCTACCCAACAGAAAATATCTGTGCGCTGTTCTAAATTACTTTCAATATCATCTTTAGAAGAAACAATTTCATCGCAAATCATTTCTGTTGTGTCGTTTACATTTATTCGATGGTGATTTTTTGTATGCGATCCTATCACATGATTTCTACGTTTCAAATCTTTAATATTTTTCCAATTCATAAACTTTCGGTTTAAATCATAATCAGAAGTTGCAATGCCCTTTCCCATGTAAGCACTTGGAATAAAAAAGTAACCTGTAAATCCATATTTTTCAAGCAATGGGGCAGCCACCTCATAATTATCAAGACAACCATCGTCAAAACAAATCATAATACCTGGTTTCTCTGTAAAAAAAAATTTTTTTTGTAAAAACTCCTCAAATTGAGCATACTCAACGTTATTAAAATGTTTTTTATAATAGACTAATTGGGATTCAAAATCATCAACTTTATCTTTAGAGGTAGAATGATAATTTATTATTCGAATATAATTTTTATTCGAAAATCTAATTATTATTTTGTAAATTTGTAAAAAGTCTAATAGTATAGAAATGTTTCTTTTGATTGGATTTAAGGTCGAATTCATCAAGTACCTCCATCTTTTATCATTAGCGCTTATAAGTATTGATAAAACAGCGAAATTTTCGAAGTGTTTTATAAATAAAAAAAGGTAATTTATGCTTTAAGCCAATTTTGCTTAGTTCTAATTCTAACTCATCAAAAAATTCGTCTTGCCTAATTGAATTAGGTGCAATTAAAGGAAAATTCATAGGATGTGTTTCTAGTTCAGATAAAACACTATTTTCACTAGTTGTGTGAGTTGCATCCTGCGAAAAACCTATATTTTTAACTAAATTTTTTGATGGAGCTATGCACAATAAATTTTTTTTTAAAACTGTAAACTGTAATTGATAATCCCAAGTGTTAATTTTGCCATAATATGTTTCATCAAAAGCCATTGTCATGTATTTCTGAATCCATTGATCTCGAGTTAGCTCAATAAATATTTTTTTATTTCGATAAATATACCAATCTGTCATGTTTACGTCGTATAAATCCCATGTTCGCTTCCATGTTGCCCATCCCCAAATATTTGAGATTTTCGAAAAATAATAGCTAGATTCCACTAGCTGCTTTTCGAAAAGCAAATTATTGCCTGAGATTATAGCTATTGAATTATCAAGTCTATATTTTTGGAGTAGGTTTTGACAGTAGGTAAAAAAAGATTGTTCTGGTAGGCAATCATCTTCTAGGATAATTGCCTCTTCAACATTTTCAAATACCCAACTAATCCCAGTTGAAATACGCATTTTGCATCCTAAATTAATATCAGAATAGTTCTTGTAAACTTGACAGTCCCAGTCAATATCTTCTAAAATTGCTCTTGCCTGTCTACATTTTTCAAATTCTCCGATCTTATTTTTTCTAGGACCATCAGCAATGACAAATAATTTTGAAGGGCGAGCTTTTTTAATCTCCGCAAAAACCTCTGCGGTAGTATTAGGCCTATTAAATATTGTAAATACAACAGGTACGTCTATCTTATATGGCTTCATTTAACAAATGTTATTCCTTCCTTTGAATTAGCATTCTGCTGACAATTTGTGAAATATAGTAAATATCCATTAATAACAAATTAAGCACAGCCTAGCACTTTTATTTTTTCTTTGCAATTATTCTTACCAAAGTAGGCTGGTCTTCATTAACAACAGAAAATTCATTTGATTCTTTCAAAAAAATAATCTCAAATCCATGATTCTCCATTGATTTTTTCAAATTGTCTGGTCTAATAAATCGCCTATAGTGATTATTATATATATACTCATCCTCGCCTACATTTTCTCCCATACCATATATATAATCGTTCACTGTTCTTGCCTCAATAAATACAAGTCCATCCTGCTTCAATGCCATAGAAAAATTCTCAAGTAATTGGTCCTCTTGGGTTTTATTAATTGAATGGATAGACCATCTTGAATAGCAATAATCAAAATCAACACAAAATAAAGCTTTCGTATTGACGAAATCGTCGCATATAGCGAATATCGGCAGTCCACTTTCGTTAACAGATGATATAGCTTGCCTTGAAGAGTCAACAGATGTAACCTTGAGTCCGTTTCTTGCAAAAAAAACACTATCTCTACCGTTCCCGCACCCAATATCAATTATTTTTTTGCAAGGCAGAAGATGCTGAAGTATGTATTTAGCAAAATCTGATGGTTCTTGAATCTTTTTGTTTTTTGAATAGAAATCATTCCAATACGAGGTAAATGATTTTGGGCTTGTCTCCATAGATACAGATTTGGCTATAATCTCTTCAACATATTGATCAACCTGATTATCCATAGTATTATTGATGGTCACAGTTGGATTTTTGGGAAACTCGATATTTTGGTCGGGCGATGACCCTAACATAGCCTCTGAACCAGAGGCATACAATTGATACAACCCTTTTGCATCGCGTTCTTTCAATAAGTTTATTTCAACATCAATAAAAACTTCAACATATCTTTCTATATTTTCGCGATTCCATTCACGTATTTCATCAACCATAGCTATTGTGCAGCAGATAACATTCACTCCTTGGTCAAAAAGAAATTTGCATAGCTTAGCGTACTGATAGCCTCTCTTCTTTCGACCTTCTATAGAATAGTCAACTTTAGATCCCTCAAATATTCCCTTAATAGCGTCGCCATCGAGCAAAACTGTATTAATATTAGTGTCTTTGAAATGATAATACAGTTTTGTTCCTATTGTTGTTTTTCCACTGCCAGACATGCCAGTTATCCAATAAACCTTATTCAGCATAATTTTATAATATCCCTTCTTTTAAACTAATTTTGATGTAAATGTTTTAATACGACATTATAGTACATTTCTAGCTTTTCAACAAATAAGCCAGATTCATCATTAAGTGTTATTCTATTACATAAAGATACATTATACCTGCTAATATCAATTTGTAAATTTTCTCCAACCACAGCTTCACTCTCAAAATCATAGACATGTGTAGAATCGCGAATGCTAGCTTTATAGGTTTGACCTGGGTATATAGATTCAGAAAAAACATAATCTCTTGAATTGCCACCAAAAGCAGCGAAAATTTGCCCATCAACATCAGTGTCAAGAGAAATATTACATGTTTGCAAAATCGATGGCAAAATGTCAATATTACTAATTAATTCATCGCTTGTGACAGACGGTATATTTTTACCTTTTGCAAAAAAAGGCACATTTACCCGTTGCTCATTTAATAATTTGTTATTATCAGATAAAAAAGATTGTCCATGGTCTGATAATAATGTAACTATTATATCATGCTCTTTGTAGTTTTTCATTAAATATGCATACAGTATGCCTAGATAAAAATCAACTTTTTTTATTTGGGCATGATAATTAATGATTTTGCTTTTATCCAGAAGTGCGTGCGGTGATTTCAAAGAGCTTTCATTAATGTCAGAAACAACATCATCTTCATACATTTTTGTTATCATTGGGTTCGTTGCTTGAAAGTCTGCAGAACAATGTAAATCCATCAATGAAACCCATAAAAAGTTATTAAATGATTTAAAAACTTCCAAATGCTCTAATGCTTCGCATATCATTTCATCACATTGCATTCTATCCATCATTGGACAATAAATAGACCTATTCATTTTTTTGTAATACCCATGGCTTGGCGTAAAGCGCCAATCATTATTAATTATCGATGTCATATATCCATCATCATAGAAAAATTCCTGTAAAAGCTTGCTTTTTAATTCAAATTCAAAATTTTTATGCGGATGGAAAAGTTCATGATTTATTGTATATTTCCCAGTAAATATGCTTGCAACACTTGGTAATGTCCACTCACCAGTAGAAAAACATTGGTTTGCGATAAATCCATCCTTGAAATAATTGTAAGTGTTGGGCATTACTTTTTCTAATCCATGATTTAATAAATAGTTGTTTGATAATCCATCTATAAAAATAGTTAGAACTAATTTTGGCTTGTTCGAGTCAAATTGATTTTTGAAATGCGAAATAAAAAAGGGGTCTTTTGACTTAATATTAATCCTATGATTTCCTTGCAAATTAAAATAAGTAAATTGATTTACAGGTACCTTTTTTTTACATATTGATTTATTGGTATTAATATAATCAAACTCAATATCAACAGATCTGTTTACAGGTGAAATTGCAACTATATCTAAAGATTCTTTTTCAATGACTATTGAACGATCTACAAATTCGCCTTTTAAAAGTTCAGTTTTTAACAATGTATAAGTGCTTTTATCCAAATCAATAAAACTAGTATACGTTTTTAATTTATTAATAACACTAAGAAACACTAATTGTTTATCTCTACGATAACTACGTGCTTTATATAAATTCAAGAAATAAGAGTCTTTGGTTCTATTCCCAAAAATCTGCTTTCGGATCATGGATTTACCATTTACATCTATGGGGTAGTCATTATAAAAATATTTTAACCGATCAAATAACAAATATTTTATATAATGGGAGATTGGGTAATCCAACTCAAAAATTCGCCGGATTTTATATTGTTGCTTTAAAAAATTATTATGCACTGCTTTTGCATGCCGCTTTAAGACGCTATTTTTCATTATCATCTATACCATACCTACCCAATTCAAAAATATACTCATTTTCGTAAGACCTATTGTTTAAAAATCTTGCAGCATATGTACCACCACATTTTCCTGCTATGAGACAATTACATTTTGAAAGAATGTATATAGCAGATAGGTATTCTAGACCTTTCAAATATTGATCATTTTCCCTATCAAATCCAGTTTCTGTAACATAGTTGCCTCTCGTATAATCAAAATCATCATAGTATTGACTTTCATTTACCAGAACTTTTAAAGGAAATTTGTCATTAAACAACCGCACAACTTCAAATTCCTCTGTTGATAAATATATATATTCACAGTTCCATTCGCTCATACTTGTGCGAACTTTTTCAATCACATCTTCGATTTTAGGTTGAATTGGATGCAGGTAAGGTTTTCCGTTGGTGTAGTCAGAACCTCTGCATTTTACCCCCAAAACCCGCATATTGGGTTTAATTAACATCCTATATTCGTTATCAACGTATGCCTGCGTTGACTTGTTTAATTTTAAAAGATTTTCATGTAGCGTACACCAGAAATCGAAGCCTAATTCATCTTGCAAATCATTATACCCGTTTATCATAGGAATATCTTGCATCGGATTTTTTTTTACTTTATATCCCTTGACATCATTTAGCCCTAAACCTAATGGTTGTTCAAAATAATATTCCCAAGCGTTTTCCTTGCCAAGTCTATCGTCAGAAAGATAGCTATTTTTATAGTTTTGCATATCTATAACAGGAATATATCCTTTTGCAATAGCATAAGCAGAATGTGTTAGCGCAGAATGTACATAAGAGAATAATCCTGCCCTATAATCTGTTCGTCCAATACAATAAAAAATCTTCTTAGATTTTTTATTGTATTTAATATAATCAAGTTTACTTCTTAAAACGCTTAAATTTAATAATGGGCGTGTAATCCGAGGATATGATTTGATAATACACATATCAAGCGGATGTAGAAAAAACAAAAAACAAAATCGAATTTTAGTAAAAACTGACAATGGCATATATTTTTTCATGACAGAAATTAAGTTTTTAATATTCATATGAATCCCTTTTAAAATTTTTTTTATTGTTAATCTGGGAAGAAAAGTAGTAATTCTAAATAGTATGTTTAAAATTGTTAAAAGTAAGACTTTAAAAGTCATAACTTCTAATAACTTTATTGATTTTTCTAATGGTACTCGTCTTTCAACCTTTAAAATTTCCAAATAATTACTGGCAGCAAATTTAGATTTCAATAAGAAAAAATCATATTTAAAATTAAAATACACCTCGATTTTTGAACACAAATCAAAAAATCCAATTATCGTACCAATTCTATCTTTTGCAAAAATTGCATTTGCATTATCATCAAATCTAATCCTAT
>JAVBKP010000146.1:0-7058 GCA_031553975.1 Anaerovoracaceae bacterium
CATTTTTCCCATTCTTTCCTAAATTACTTTTTCATAGGAAGTATCTCAACCCAGTATCCGTCTGGATCTGCTATGAAATATATACCCATCTCCGTGTTTTCAAAGCAAACTACACCAGCTTCTTTGTGAAATTTCAATGCCTCATCAAACGCAGCAGTCCTAAATGCCATATGGAACTCGTTGTCCCCTAGGTTGTATGGTCTGTCCCAGTCACGAAGCCATGTCAGCTCTATTTGGTGACCTGTATTTGTATCTTCCATGAATACAAGAATGTGTCCACCATCAGGTGCCGTAATGCGTCTACTTTCCTTTAGTCCTACCATTTTGTCATAAAATTCAATTGATTTTTCTAAATTTAATACATTGATATTGTTGTGCTCGTATACAAATTTCATCTTAACGCCTCCTATTTATCTTGGCTCTTTACGTTGTGCTTTTTCACCAGTTCGATTGCATCGTCTAAGTACTCTCCTATTGGCTTATCTTTAACCCCCGCTACATAGGCGTGGCACTTGGAGACAGGTATTAACACTTTTTGTGCCTTGCTCTCCGATATGGCAGTAGCAATGGTTGGGCTGATTTCTCCCATTAGTGCACCTGCTATTACAATACCCAACGGACCTAGAATCATATCTACTTCTGATGCATTATACTTTATTGGACTTTCTCCTGTAGCACCTGCGTCTGCGCCTGCCTTTAACATGGCACTTGTCGCCATGGAATTGGTTCCAATGGCTACCACATAGGCACTTGGGATTGCTTTTTTTATCTTTTCAACGATGGCCCTTCCAATGCCGCCGCCCTGACCATCAACAACAGCTATTTTCATTGTACGCCTCCACTAAAATTCTTATGTCCCCCCACTTGTTGAACAATGAAAAAAAGATAGTTTTTATCATACACCTGTTTTGTCAGCCTTGACCCGCTAATAGACTTTGCTAAAAATTCGCTACCTGTCATAGAAGATATTGGTACTAGCAATGCACAAATAAGTGCAACAATTATAACACCCCTAACGGCTCCCACCAATATTCCAAAAATCCTATCCATGAATTTTATAACTGGAATCTTTCTCGCCGTTTGCATAACTTGATTTATCAGGAAAGCAACAAATTTGATGCCAAACGCAAGCAAAACAAATGTAAATAAATTTATACAAAGTATGGTAATGCTCTCAGTCAATGTATAGGCTATGCTTTTGGACGCCTTCTCAACGACTGAAGCAAGCGCCTCTGGTAATTTTAGGTATTGTGTCATTGCCAAAGAGTTTTTTCCAATAATATCCTCAGCTAGGGTATGCTCTACTGTCTTTTTGATTAAATCATAAACCGGTGTGTAGTCCCTCAAAAAATCTGATGTTACCGGTTGGGCCACAAAGGCAATGGCAATGGCAATCCCCCATCCAAACAAGGACATAAGTGATCCAATGCCCCCTTTTCTAATTCCCATCAATACACTGAAAACAGCAATGGTCCCCAGTAGTATATCAAGCCACCAGATTTGTACTTGCGAAATAATATTAGCCATAATGTCCCCTTATTAAATATATTATAACAAACTCTGCCCTGTGGCATGAAGCTCTTCTTCTCGTTTTCCCATGCCTGTAATCAGATTCTGTATATGCTGGTCGAAATCCACCCCAAGTTCCTCTGCTGCTATTGGCGCATTTTCACGGCTAATAGCCCTAGCAAACGCTTTATCTTTAAACTTTTTCTTCACTGATTTAACTTCCATGGTAAAACCCTTTGGATCCCGAACCAGCGCACAAGCCACCATAAATCCACACATCTCATCTGATGCGTAGAGTGCTTTTGATTCCAAACTGTCTCTAGCAACACCGCTGCGCTCTTTACCATGTCCTTGTACACTCTTTATGAATTCATCATCATACCCAGCTTCTTTTAAAATACGCACGGAAGGAATAGGATGTTCTTCTGGAAATTTTTCATAGTCTACGTCGTGTAGCAAACCTAACGCCGCCCATCGGTCCCTGTCCTCTCCAAAAATTTCCGCATATGTAATCATTCCAGCCTCTACTGCAAGGCAATGTTTTAGAAGTCTTTCAGATTGTACGTGCTGGGTTAATAATTCCCAAGCTTCATTTCTCATCCCCATGGTCCGCTCCTTTTTTCAACTCATAGATTCATGCAAATAGGCATATGTTGTAATGATACCAAATTTTTCACCATAACTCAACCAAAAGGAGTAAAAAGTAATGGAATATTCAAAATACAATAGGTATGAATTTGCTTTGGAGAGTACATGCCTTTCAGATGATATGCTTTCAAAGTTTTGGCGAAGAAAAAATTCTAGAATAAAAGGAAATATCAGGTTGGAAACAGGTAACCAAAAGGCCATAATTAATTGCCAAGTAGAAAACTTAAAGCACTATGAGAAATCTCAATATCTATACAAACTCATCCTTCTAGGAAAAAAAAATGGGAAAGCCATATTTGCTAATTGTGGCACTATTGATATGAATCCTCAGGGCAAGGGCCATATCAATTATAATTTTAACCCATCTACTATTGGGCCTAATCAAAGCGGTTTGCACGAGTTCTCATCTGTGATTATCGCTAGTATTTCTACTATTAATCCTGATGAAACCATGTATCCTGTTTTGTTTGCAGGGCTTCCAATGCTCGATAGCACCGCAATCCAACCGGAAGTGGTGGATGTGGCCAGCTTTTTTAATGTGGAAAAACCTACAGTTAAGGCAGCCCGCCATGATGAGCCTCCTAAGAACTATAATTCGTATTATAATGAGTTTTTAAAAATTTCATGTGATAATATGCACAAGGTTATCGATCTCTACGAAAAAGTATATCCTTTTGGTGATGCTCTGACTGATATTAGATGGTACAGGGTAACAAATATTATGAGTTTACCATTTATTAACACTTCCTACAGTTTTGCCGTTAGTGATTACTTTAAGACAAATAAAAGTGTAGACTCAAATACTTTTATAAGCTGTCAGGACCTATCTAGTAGACATCGACACTTTATCTTTGGAATAAAAGACAATGACGACAGAAAAAGTTTACCTACATATTATTTCGGTATACCTGGCCTTTATAAAAAAGAAGATCAGCCTGATGGGGGTAAATCTGGATTCACGTATTGGCAAAGAGTAGCCACATCAGAAGGTGAGAGAACTGGGTATGGATATTGGCTCATCGGAATAAACGGCTTAGACGGAAAAATTATGGAAATAAATTCTAATTAAATCTTCATCAATTAACTTAAAACAGAGAAAATTAAAACGGACTCAACCAAGTCCGTTTTTTTGCCTTTCATCCATTTGGTTATCCCCCTTTCCTAAGAAATTGAAAAAAACGGACTCAATTGAGTCCGTTTTTAGAAACAAGTTGTTTATTTTGTGCCAGCATCTACTACTGCTTGAGCAGCTTTTAAGTATTTGCCAACATCCACAGATACGCTTGTAACTACGTCAGCCTTAGCTGCTGCAGATCTGTCAGCACCTTTTAATTTTGTAGCATCAATAGCACCATTAGTTGCACTTACTGTAAATGCTTTATATTTTCCACCATCATATTTATTGAAGTCAATTACTGATGGGTGAGAAGCATCTCTCTCGCAAGTAGGAATTTTGCTCATGTCATAACCGCTCTTCTTGTATAAGTTTTGAAGATTGGTCATTTGTTGGTCCCAACGAAGGATTGAATCAGCTGGTCTGTCAGCAGAAGGTGCAATCATTGCACCATTTGCCCCAGGGATGCCATATTGAAGAGCTTTGTTATAAGCTACTTTAAGCCAGTTTCCTTGGTTACCAGAAGAAAGAACGCCTTCTTTGATGTAGTAGTCAGCACCCATAACATCAAAATACACATCATAAGCTTTTGCATCTTTGAATGTTACAGCCGCTCTAATCATATCTGATTTTGCAGCAGAAGCATCATATTTAGCATAGTTAACAATCGTTTGTGGTTTGTCTTTGCTTGATTTTTCTACGCCAGCAACTATAACTTTACCTTTGATTACAACATCATTGAATTTTGCTGAATCATATTGTGCTTGTGTAGCAAACTCAAGGTTTCCAGTAATTGTGCAGTAAGTCATGTTAAATCCGTTTGCGTCAACTTTTACGTTACCATCCAAAGTGCCGTATGCAAGGTTCGCATTCCCTGCTTTAACAACTAAGTTAGGAACTTTAAGTGTAAAGATTTGCTCAGGTCCAATATTTGGAGTTGAGTGGTAATATACACCAAGTTTTCTTCCTAAAGCACCCTGAGTTGCAGGAGCAGTAGCCTCTTTTCTAACATCACCTGTCCAAAGAAGATCGTTTGTACAAACAACATTATTAGCTATAGTAGTAATCCAAGTACCGTTTGCACCTAATGATTTAGCTAGATCCGCTTCTTTTGTAAGGTTTACAGAAGCAGTAGAAACTACGTCTTCATAGATGCCTTGATCTGCTGGTGTTGTAGCAGCATGCTCACTCTTAACTACTACTGGTGCAGTAGGTGCTGCTGGTGTTGTTGTAGTTGTAGCAGGCGCTGCTGGTGTTGTTGTAGCTGTTGCTGTACCAGCATTGATGTAAAGAACTTGACCTACACTAATAAGGTTTTTGTTCTTAATGTTGTTGTTCTTAACAAGTTGGTCTACAGTTACATTGTAAGCTGTAGCAATTTTAGCAATTGTGTCTCCAGGTTTAACAACATATTTGTCCCCTGTAGCAACAACTTTTGTAGTAGAACTAGCTTTAGTTGTTGTTTTTGTGCTAGTTGGTGTTGCGTCTGATGCACCTGATGTGGTGTCAGCAGCAAATGCAGTAGCAAAGCTTCC
Organism: Anaerovoracaceae bacterium; assembly: GCA_031553975.1. GTDB lineage: Bacteria > Bacillota > Clostridia > Peptostreptococcales > Anaerovoracaceae > JAVBKP01. Next base: position 4,807 of record JAVBKP010000146.1, read on the forward strand.
CATTACGAGAGCTGCCACTAGTACTGTTGAAAGTACCTTCTTCATTTCACTTACCTCCATAAATAGATGAAAATTAAAATACTTATGTATTCGTATTATCATTTTATATTTTAAGCCTAGGGTTGTCAACAACTTTTGTAGTTTTTTTAATGAAATTTGTGAAATTTTTATCATAATTTCAGGTAGGTTTGCTTCCTAGATTGTGATAAACTATATATTGTATGTATTGTTGACTCGTTATCAATTTATATTATTAGTTTAATAGGAGTGTTATTTGATGGCTTCAGAAAGAAAAAAACCTAGAATAAATAAAAATAGAATGATTGCCTTTTTTGTGGCTATCTTTCTCATGGTCGTGCTAGTTAGAACAGGTGCGGATATTTATGTATTGAAAAAGCAGCAAGCGGAAGCGGTATCCCAACGAACTGTTTTGGAGGAGCAAGTTGCTGAGCTAAAAGAACAGGTAGAAAATATGAACACCCCAGAATATGTAGAGCAGCAGGCGAGAGATTTGCTTCATATGATTATGCCTGGGGAGATTTTGTACATTCCTAAAGAGCATGTGGCCTCTGCAGGGGGTCTAACCACTACTGGTAGTGCTTTTGACGCTCTCAAAAGCAAATTTAAGCCATCGGATGGTATTTAATGAAGACAATATATGAAATCATTGTGGTGGAAGGCAGAGACGATGAAGCTGCTTTAAAACGTGCTGTAGACGCTGAGATTATCACAACCCACGGGTATGGCATCAATCAAGGTACCTTTGACAAGATACAAAAAGCTTATGAAGCAAAGGGTATTATTATTTTCACAGATCCTGATCTGGCGGGAGAGCGCATACGAAAACGTCTAGCAGAGAGATTTCCCAATGCTAAGCATGCGTATTTGGCAAAAGAGGCCGCACTAAAGGATGGGGACATTGGTGTTGAAAATGCTACGCCTGAGAGTATTATCTCTGCACTAGAAAAGTGTCGGTGTATATTCACCGCTGCGTCTAATCTTTTTTCTATGGAGGATTTAGTACAAAATGACTTGGTAGGAATCTCTGAAGCTGGCATTCGTAGGGATAAACTAGGTGCTGCTTTAGGAATTGGGTACGGCAATGCCAAGACGTTTCTTAGCAGGCTTAACCATTACGGTATTACTAAAAAAGAATTTGATACTGCCATTGGCAGTTTGGAGTAAATAATGGATAAAAAACTATATTCACCCACCACCATTCATGCTATCAAGGCTAAATATGGATTTAATTTGTCTAAAAGTCTTGGGCAAAATTTTCTAACAGACAAAAATATTATAGACAAGATCATAGATGGCTCTAATATTGGCCCTAACGACCTTGTGGTAGAAATAGGTCCTGGTATAGGGGTTCTCACAAGAGAGGCAGCCCAGCAGGGGAAAAAGGTGATTGCTATCGAGATTGACAAGAACTTAATCCCTATTCTAAAAGATACACTTGGTGATTTGCCTAACATCGAGATAATTAACATGGATGTGTTAAAGTCCGACCTCCACTCTATATTAGAAAAAGAAAAACAAGAAGGCATAGTCTATGACAATGTGAAAGTGATCGGTAATCTGCCATATTATATTACCACCCCAATCATCATGAAAATTTTAGAGGATAAAGTGCCTGTCCAGTCTTTAACCATCATGCTACAAAAGGAAGTGGCCGATCGTATAAATGCTAAACCGTCTACTAAGGACTATGGTGCATTGTCCGTAGCTGTTCAGTACTATTGCCATGTCAATCATGTGGCATCAGTGCCTCGAGAAGTGTTTATTCCAAAGCCAAATGTTGATTCTTCTGTGATTCGTTTGGATATCCGAAATCAAAAGCCTGTAGAATTGCTTGATGAAGAGTTATTTTTTCAGACCATAAAGGCAGGGTTCGCCCAAAGAAGGAAAACGTTGCAAAATACATTGCAGACGGCTTTCCCAAAAGAAAAAGTCATCGCAGCCTTGGATCAAGCAGGTATAGATCCTATAAGACGTGGCGAGACTTTATCTATTCAAGAGTTTGCAAATTTATCAAATGCTATCGCTACTATCCAGCCTAAGATATAGCTAACCACCATATAAAAAGCTATATGCCCGTTGCATGAAAAGCCAATGAATGTGTTGACTATTAGTGCTAGAAAAAGCCAAAATATAATATTCTGTGCCGCCACTGTACCGCGCCCAACCGGGTGACGTTTTTTGAAAGCATTGAAGGTCATATACAAAAATGCTGATACGCCACCTATATAAAA
>JAVBKP010000015.1:0-4091 GCA_031553975.1 Anaerovoracaceae bacterium
ACTCTATGTTATTTTGGTGTAAATTACTTAATAGCATATACAATCAGTTTTATCATTAGTGTATTAAATGCTTTTTATTGGAACAATAAGTATGTATTTAAAAAAACCGGAGAAGGAATATTAAAACCTCTCATTAAAACGTATATAGCATATGGAGGGTCTTTTCTTTTAAGCCTTCTGCTTATGTATATAATGGTCGATATTTTTTATATTTCAGATAAAATAGCACCCATACTAATTCTGGTTGTTACAATTCCTATAAACTTTGTAGTTAATAAATTTTGGTCGTTTAAATAGCGAAGGTGGTGCTTTGTGAAGGTATCAGATTATATAGTTTCATTTTTAATTGATAGAGGGATAACAGATGTCTTCGGGTATCCTGGCGGTATGGTTACTCATTTAATGCAATCATTTGATAATTATAAGGAAAACATAAAAGCACATGTTAATTATAATGAACAGGGTGCTTCGTTTGCTGCTTGTGGATATGGACAAATTTCTTTAAAACCAGGCGTCGCCTATGCAACAAGTGGACCTGGTGCAACAAATTTAATGACTGGCATTGCAAATGCTTATTTTGACTCTATTCCTACGCTATTCATTACAGGTCAAGTTAACACATTCGAAAGCAAAGGTAAACTGTTAATTAGGCAAAATGGTTTTCAAGAAATGAATGTTGTAAATATGGTCGAAGAAATAACGAAATTCTCTGCATATGTTTCTGATGAGAAGGATATCAAATACTATTTAGAAAAAGCCTTTTTCTATGCAACAAGTGAGAGACCTGGGCCTGTACTTCTTGATATACCTATGAATGTACAAAGAGCTGAAGTTGAAGTAAAAGAACTGAGAGGGTTTGAACCTGAAAGAACTTTAAATAACGAAGCAAAAGAAGCAGACTTCATAGCAGAAGAAATTTATAACGCTATCAGTCAGGCAAAATGCCCTTGCATTTTAGTCGGCGCAGGAGTAAAAATTAGCGGTACAACAGAAATATTGAATAATTGGCTCCAAAATATTAAAATCCCAGTTGTATCGAGTATGATTTCTAGTGATGTCGCCGCTCAATACCCCTACTACTATGGGTTTGTGGGTGCCTATGGTATGCGGTCTGCAAATTTTATATTATCAAAGTGTGACCTACTCATCGCGCTAGGGTCTCGTCTTGATGTTAGACAAGTTGGAGCTGAAAAAGATAAATTTGCGAAAAATGCTCGTTTAATTAGAATTGACGTGGATAGCAATGAACTAACCAACAAAATAAAACCAGACGAAAAATTCTTTGTGATAAACTTAAAGGATTTAATTCCAGTTTTGCAAAAATATACTATTAACGGATTTGACAACTGGCTTGATGTTTGTGAGACTATTAGGTCAAAGGTTGATAAGATTGATATTCAGGCACCAAACAAAGTAATTGAAGACATAAGCAATTTAGTGGATGATTTGTTTATAATTACAACAGATGTAGGTCAAAATCAGGTTTGGGTGGCACAGTCATTTAAATCCAAGGGGCAACCTATATTATTCTCTGGAGGACATGGCGCGATGGGTTATTCTTTGCCCGCAGCTATAGGTGCATATTACGGAGGAAAGAAAAAAGTACTGGCCTTTACAGGTGATGGCGGCCTCCAAATGAATATTCAGGAATTGCAGTTTATTGTAAGAGAAAAAATACCCGTTAAAATTGTACTATTAAACAATTATGCTTTGGGCATGATTAGGCATTTTCAAGAAATATATTTTGAAAAAAACTATGCTCAAACTCTAAATAATACAGGATATGAACTGCCTGATTTCGGGAAAATAGCCCAAGCCTATAATATTCCCTATTTGAATATAGATTCCGTAGCCGATAACGAAAAAAATATACAAGAGATGCTGAAAAGTAATGGCCCGGCATTTATTGAAATTAAAATGAATTATGATACCTATGTGTTTCCAAAATTGGAATTTAAAAAGCCGATACAAGATCAAGAGCCTTTACTAGATAGGAAGCTATATGATTTTTTAGAAAACCTCTAGACTAAATGGATGAAACTAGAAATTGTGGTATAATATTGACGGTGAAAAATATCGGGTACTATCATAATAAAGTTTAAAAAATAGGAGGTAACTAATTGGGAACTTTCAAAGAACATATAAAACAAGTCTTAGATACATACAATTGCAAACAAAAAAATAACTATTTGGTATGTCTCCCAGTGTATGAAAATGAAAAGATAATAGCTTATCTTAGACCCATTACAGCAGACTACTTAAATACGATTCCAAACATAGTAGAATTTATGACTAGGTGGAGAATAGAAAACCCAACACTTGCAACAGGAACTTTTACAGTAACATATGAGAGAACACAAAAATGGCTTGAAAACATAGTTGTTAATAACGATAACCGAATTATATTTCTAGTACAAAATTTTAATAGCGAATACCTAGGCCATATAGGCTTCGCGGCATTTGATGAAAATAATGAATCCGCAGAAATTGACTCTGTTTTAAGAGGTGCTAAAAACATAATACCTGGTTTAATGGAACGTTGTATGGAAGCTATGATACCTTGGGGCTATGATGTTTTAAAATTAAAGCATATACATTTAGAAGTTTTTTTTGATAATACACATGCTGTTAATTTTTACAAACGTTGTGGTTTTAAAGAGGACAAGCTAATACCACTTGTTGAAAAAATACTCCCTGACGAAAAGAAGTGGGAAAGAGACCCAAACCCAGATAATAAAAACGCGGCTAAATATTTTCTTAATATGGTTTATGAGAGGTAGAGCGTATGATATACAAACAATCCGAAAAAGTTAAACAGCTCACACAATCAGAAATACGCAATATGTCTCTAGAGTGTGATAAGGTAAACGCAATAAATCTATCGCAAGGAATATGTGATCTACCGCTTGAAAGTATTTTAGCAGAAGGCGCTCTTGAAGCTATGCAGGCTGGGGAGAATCACTACACAAGATATGACGGCGTAGAGCCACTTAGAGAAGCGATCGCAAACAAAGCCAGAATCTTTAACAATATTGATATAACGAAGGATAACATAGTAGTATCAGCAGGGGCAACCGGTGCACTATACAGTACATGCTATGCTTTATTTTCCCCTGGTGATGAGATTATATTATTTGAGCCTTATTACGGATACCATGAATACACGTTCTTATCTTTAGGGCTTATTCCTGTTTTTGTAAAGTTAGAATTGCCAGACTGGTTATTAAACTTTGATGCACTTCAAAGTATTATAACGCCAAAGACAAAGGCGATTATGATTTGTACACCATCAAACCCTTGTGGAAAGGTATATACAAAGCAAGAGCTAGAGCAACTGGGTGAATTTTGCATCAAAAACAACCTAATAGCCTTAACAGATGAAATTTATGAATACATAACCTACGATAATAGAGTGCATATAAGCCCTGCTTCGCTTCCACAGTTTAAAGGCAGAACAGTTACTATTTCAGGTTATTCAAAAACATTTAGTATAACAGGCTGGAGAATAGGTTACTGCATAGCCGATGCAGAAATATGCAAGTGGATAGGTAATGCAAATGATTTGTTATACGTTTGTGCTCCAGCACCTCTTCAATTTGGTACAGCAAAAGCTATTAACTCATTAGATAATAAATTCTATAGCTCGCTCAAAAATGAGTTTATAGAAAAAAGAGATATTATCTGTAATACTCTTAATGAAATTGGTTTAACGCCATATACACCTCAGGGAGCTTATTATGTTTTAGCTGATGTTTCTATGGTTCCAGGAATAGCAAGTAAAGAAAAAGCCATATATATACTTAACAAAACAGGTGTCGGCTCTGTACCAGGAGATGCCTTCTACCATGGTAATGGCGGATTAAACTTAGTTAGATTTTGTTTTGCTAAAGAAAAGTCTATCATTGAAGAAGCTTGTGAAAGATTAAAAAAAATATAGGAGTGGATAATACATGAGAAAAAAAATTAGTTTTGCAGGACCATGGATTACGCAAAAGGAAATAGATGCCGTAACAGAGTCAGTTAAAACGGGTTGGTATGGAAATTACATGAGAGATACAGATAACCTTATACAAACTGTTAAAAATTATTTA
>JAVBKP010000054.1:0-5821 GCA_031553975.1 Anaerovoracaceae bacterium
TCTCTATATCAAAGACTTTTACAGCAATGGGCATCATGCAGCTCAAGGAAAAGGGAGTACTAGAACTAGATGATCCCGTGACAAAATATTTACCAGATTTTCAGATTCCTGCTCACCCACAATACGGTGGTGACTATAGGCAGATTACCCTTAGGATGCTTGCGCAACACACATCAGGTATACCAGGCACATATATGCCACATTTCATCGACGAAAGCCCAGGGAATATGGAAATGCTCAATGAAGTTGACAAGGATTTAACAAAACTAAATCTTTCTAGTGCGCCAAACGATACATGGGCGTACTCTAATATGGCAGTATCGCTTTTGGGTGCTGTGATTCCCAAAGTAGCAATGCCAAACGACACATACTTGGAGGGCTATACGGCGTATCTAGAAGAGCATATATTTAGTCCACTGAAAATGGAAAAAACCTCCATTTTGCCAAAAGCAGGAGAGGTAAAATCCAAAAGCTATAAAGAGTATGGTATAGAAGCACCTACGACTTACATTAGTGCGGCCCCCGCCGGAAGCATTCGTTCAACAGCATCAGATATGGAAAAGTACATGACGGCCCTCCTATCAGGTGGAGCAAATGTATTGTCAAAGAAAAGCGTGGAAGAAATGCTAAACCCGGAAGAGTTAACAGCCGAACGTGCCTTTGGTAAAAAGGCAGGGTTGATTTGGATGCCATATGAGCTTCCAAGCGGAAACAATATTTGGCTTCATGATGGGGCAACCCAAAATTTTTATAGTCTGGTGGCCATAGATCCAGTCACTAGGTTGGGCGTATTTGTCAGTAGCAATACTGCTGGTGGATATGGCACAGCAGGAATCGGCATGAATGCTCTTTTAATGGCCATCATGGAAAAAACCGGAGAGAACATTGTACCGAACACATATGCCACCACTACCAAACAAGCTGTGGAGTTGAATTATTTGAAAACCCTAGAGGGTACCTATAGCCCTCTAGCAATGAAAGTAACGGCAGATGGAGCAGCTGGTCTTAAATATGAAGTTTTGGGACAAAAGGGTGAGCTTGTAGCTCAGAACGATGGCACATTCTTAGATCCCTCAGATGGAATGCGCTATTTCTTCCAAAAATTAAAAAATGGCAATGTGACAATGGGATATTATTCTGGACTTGAAAAAATGTATTATGGGGAACAAGTAGGAGACGTCAAAGCCCAGTTTAGAGCGGGCTTTGAGGGTACATGGCAATATGTGAACAAAGACAAAGATGATTATATGCAAAGCCTGTACAAGACAATCACCATAGGAATGAATGGAGACTTTCCATTTATATCTATAGGCACCTCCCCTGCCATGCTCATGTTTGTAGATGAAAAAACTTGCTATATACCGGGGTTTGCGAGAGGTTCGGGAGATGTAATAAAACTTGTTACAGAAAACGGAGTAACCTATCTTGAACTAGATGGTGCGCGCTACGCCCGCTCATAGTGAATTGGGGACGGTTCTAAATCACCAATTGTTACATCAATGTAATAAGATTGTAACAATTTCGATTTAGAACCGTCCCCACTGCTTATAGCATATTCAAAGCCCGTTCAATATTTAGCATACCTGCTCCTTGGGCATATTTTTCCTCGCCTCTTAGACGCACAGCGCTGTGAGTGAGGATTTTTTTTACCTCAACTGGTGCAAGCTCGGGGTTCTTCTCATATAATAAGGCGGCAGCGCCACTTACCATGGGAGTCGCCATGGATGTACCTGACTCTGCTTTGTAAGAAGAAGGAGATTTACAGCTAAGGCTGTAAATCTCCACACCAGGCGCCACCAAATCTGGCTTAATTGCGCCAGCGAGGGTAGGGCCGCGACTAGAAAACTTAGCGACCTTGGCTTCACTGGCGCTGGTGGCGTGTCTGGTGTCTGCCGCCCCTACCGTGATAACAGAGGGGCTAATACCAGGGGAGTTAACCGTCCCATACTCAGGACCGCTATTGCCGGCCGCCGCTACTACTGTCATACCCTGTGCGGCTGCGGCAGCTGCCCCACGGGCCAAAGGATCAGAGGTAGACTTTTTGTCCACGGTCATGCCAAGAGAAATATTGATTACTTTAATGTTATATCCATCTTTATTGTCAATGACCCATTGAAGTCCAGCAAGAATGTCCGAAACATTTCCGTTGCCGTTGTCGTCTAATACTTTAACAGCTACGATATTAGACATAGGAGCTACCCCCATGACAACAGACCCATGCGCTTCACGGCTGTGGATACATGCATAGCCGTTGCCAGCTATGATGCCAGCTATATGCGTCCCATGACCATCCTCGTCGTATGGTTCAAGCTTGCCACCTACAAAATCCTTAAAAGCAATAATTTTGTTGTAGGGCTTTGTAAGGTCATGGTGAAGGGATATGCCAGTATCTAGCACAGCTACACCAATGCTATTTCGTACAGATCTAGACGAATGGGCGATACTGCGCTGGTCAGGAGGATTGTAAGTATATTCTCTAGGGTCGCCAGTCTTGAAAAAATCAAGCTTGCTCACCTTAGCGTCATCATCCACCAGCTTTATCATGGAATGGGTTGTCATTTTCCTTGCAGCAGTAGGATTGGCCTCAACGGCAAAGGCATTAATAAAGGGCAGTTCATATTTGATTTGTCCCACATTGTTTGCAATGTATTCACGCATTTTTTCAGTGGGGCAATGTGTATATATAATAACCGATTTTGTGGTCATAAAGCATCCTTTCGTGTTTCCAAAAATTTGTATGCATACTTGCAAAGCCATAGGAAATACTGATACAATACATTTATATGCATAAAAAGCCCCTAATGTTAATAGACCATCGGAAGGAAGAAAAGATATGTTAGATAAAAAAATACTTATTGTAGAAGATGAACAATCAATCTCCGACATTATTAAATTCAACTTAGAGAAAGAAGGCTACAAAACTGAGACTGCATTTGATGGTGCCCTAGGGCTTAAAAGAGCCTTAGAGGAGGACATAGATTTAATCTTATTAGATGTCATGCTACCATCTATGGACGGATTTCAAATCTGCAAGCAAATCAGAGAAAAACGTAAGAATGTTCCTATCCTAATGCTCACAGCCAAGGAAGAAGAACTAGACAAAGTATTAGGACTAGAGTTAGGAGCTGATGATTACATTACAAAACCTTTTGGTATGCGTGAACTACTTGCACGTATCAAAGCCAATCTTAGACGCAGCATCCATATACCTGACGAAAAAGCCAAGGATGACGGTGATGTTGTCAAAGATTTTGGTAGCATTGTACTAGATCTTGCTAGGTATGAAGTGAAGAAAAACGGTGACGTATTAGACTTAACACTAAGAGAATTTGAACTGTTAAAATACTTGGCAGAGCGTGAAGATAAGATTTTTTCTAGAGAACAACTACTAGAAGATGTGTGGGGATACGAATACTACGGAGATATACGTACTGTAGATGTTACTGTTAGGAGACTTCGGGAAAAACTAGAAGATGATTCTAGCGACCCAAAATACATTATGACAAAACGTGGTGTAGGTTACTATTTTAAGAGGGCATAATAAATGCCAAGATGCATTTATTCTCCAGTTGTGAAGCAAGTGGCGTTAGCGACTTACACGTATGGTATAAACAAACCGGCATAAGGGAATCAAAACAGATGTTAAACAGTATCAGATATAGAATAGTCTTAGTTTACGTGCTCTTAATCTTTATAGCCATGACACTCCTAGGCGTGTTTATAGTGAATCAGTTAGAAGGTTACTATTTAGATACAGTGAGCAAGAATTTAGATAAATTTGTAAACAATGGAACTTTACTCCAAGAACTTAACAAAATAGAGGATATCGGCAATCATCAACCAGAGATCCAATCCAGCATTGAGCAATGGGGAAGGGGTATTCAGGAAGATATTTTTGTTGTGGATAAAAACGCCATCATCCTTGCATCAAAAACAGGCAACCAAATTGGAAGGGTTGCCGTAGATGTACTAGATGCTAGTGTTATAGCTCGTGGGCTACAAGGGGAAGAAAGTGAGAATGATGGGTACATAGGCGATATTCCCGTAAAAAACAAAGTATATCCTATTGTCCACAACGACAAAGTGACTGGAATTTTATACCTACGGGCCAATATGTCCTCCATATTCGAGACAGTTAACAGAACAAAAACTATATATATACAAGCTATGGCTATAGCCATTATTGTTACGGCGCTGCTTGGATTTGTCATAGCAGGCAGTATCACAACCCCAATTAACCATCTTAGAAAAAAAGCAGAAGATATGGCACGAGGCGATTTTAGCCATATGGCAGAGGTCAAGTCTGATGATGAAATAGGTAGGCTCACAGAGATGTTTAACCAAATGCAGATGCGCCTAGGTCTTAGCATGTCAGAAATGCTAAATGAAAAGAACAAGCTAGAGACAATTTTAAAGTATATGGACGATGGATTGATTGCTGTAGACATGCAAGGAAATATAATACATGCCAACCAAGCCGCCATCAAAATGTTTACGCTGGATGAAACTAAATTGGGATTCATGTCATACTACAATATCATCATGGAGAAAATTTATCCAGAGCTTACGGTTTATTCCATTAAACAAAAATCAAATGAGATGGAAGGCGAGCTGGTATTTGAGCGTGGGGCATCGATTTTTTATATTAGATATGGCAAGTTTGAAGACGAAAAAAATAGAGATGTAGGTATAATCTTAGTAATACAAGATATTACCCAAAGACAAAAACTAGAAAAAATGCAAACTGATTTTGTAGCCAATGTGTCTCACGAATTAAAAACGCCACTTACTACCATAAAGAGCTACATAGAAACTATATTAGAGAACATGTTCGATGGTGATAGGATTACAGATGGAAGCACTGTGAAAAACTTCCTTACAGTAGTGGACAAAGAAGCGGATCGGATGAGTAGGCTAGTAAAAGATTTACTTCAATTATCAAGGCTCGACTACAATAAAGAAATTCTTAGCAAGGGCAAATGGAACATCGCTATGCTCGTCGGTGATGCGGTAAGACAAATTGAAATCAATGCGCTAAACAAAGAGCAGCATTTAAATGTAATATTTGACAGACAAAAAACCCTATATGTGGATGTGGATAAAGACCGAATAGAGCAGGTTTTGATTAATATACTAAGCAATGCTATAAAGTATACAGTGGAAAAGGGTCGTATTGATGTGGATATACAAGAAAACGATGACGAAATCAATGTATCTGTAACAGACAATGGTATTGGTATTCCAAGAGAAGATATTCCTAGGCTCTTTGAGAGGTTTTATAGAGTAGATAAAGCCCGATCTAGACAAATGGGTGGAACGGGACTAGGTCTTGCTATAGCCAAACAGATTGTGGAAGCCCACGGTGGCTTCATAGCCGTGGAAAGTAAAGAAGGAAAAGGTACAAGGGTCACAGTGAGTCTTCCAAAAGGAAGCGCAGAAAATGAAGAATAAACGGACAGTCCTCCCTCATATATTTCTAAAAGATATATAAAGGAGGATTTTTTATGGAAATGAATAAAGTAACAAGTCATAGTTTACTGATTGACGATAGGCAAAGGATTACCATCACAGATGTGGAGGATGTAGCTAGTTTTAATGAACAAACCATTATGATTTCAAGTAAAAGCGGAAATATTTCAATCAAGGGTGAAGACCTGCATGTGCTTAAATTAGACCTTGAAGAAGGGAAAATAGTAATTGAAGGAACTATTAATTCTGCCACTTATCTAGAAAAAAAAGACAAAAAAGAAAAAAGCTGGTTCTCTAGAATCTTCAAATGACAGATTTAATAAGAACCCAGCTCTTTGAAAGCATCATGGTG
>JAVBKP010000010.1:0-6809 GCA_031553975.1 Anaerovoracaceae bacterium
AAAGAGAAGAAATTTATCCATACCCAAGAGGAATTCTCCATTGCTAGCAACGCTGTTGTGCTGTAATAGAATATTAGATGGTGTACACTCCAATCTTTCACGGTTATTCGTTGCTTCTCAAAATCTTATCCATTGCTTTACCCTTGGCTAATTCGTCAACTAACTTATCTAAAAAACGAATTTTCTGCATCAGTGGGTCGCTGACTTCTTCCACACGGACGCCACATACAACACCTTTGATCAAGGAGCAGTTCGGGTTGATTTTGGGCGCTTGGTGAAAGAATGTTTCAAAATCAACGTTACTGTCTATCTGTTTTTCTAGCCCGGCAATGTCATATCCGGTTAGCCAGCAAAGTATCTCATCGACTTCTTCTTTTGCACGGCCTTTATTTTCGACCTTTTGCACGTACAAAGGGTAAACGCTAGTAAAAGTGGTTGTAAAAATTCGAGGTTTTCCCATTGGTTTAATCTCCTTTTCTTTAATATATCTGCCTTTATTTTGTTATCATTTGCGTTAGCGATTGTGTGATCAATTCTGGGTTTTGTATCTCATCTACGCCATTATCTGATGATTCATAACAAATATTGAAGTTGCCCAACAATATATGCAAGGGTCTATTGTTATACAGAAGGTCGATTTCCCAAACAATTTCGGAAGACTCATATGGCAGGTAGCTTCTTATGGCTCGTCTAATCGTAACGTCGCTCAAAGCATGAGCTAGCTCTTTGGCATCAATTTTTTCTGACACATCTTCACCATTACGAATAATACCCAGCACAGCCACTGCATCGGAATCATTAGAAAGCCCTGAGGCGGATCTTTGAACAACCCGATTATTAACATCTCTTTTGATTTCAATTTCAACTTTGTCTACCACTTATAGTATCATATTCCAATGCAGCACGAGACCTAGGTGATAACAAAGGATTTGTAAATAAAAAAATTATAATCAGGAGATATAAAATGGGTAATATAGAAAAATTTGATACAATGGCGATTCACTACGATACAGATGAGCGGGTTGAAATATCAAAAGTTATCTCAGATAAAATTCGTCATTAACACGCAGGAACCGTCCCCGCTGTGTTTTAATAACCAAATACCCAAGATTTGACCACTGCTAGCACTTCTCTCAAGTATGCGTTGGGAATGGTAGACCAGGCTGTTTTTGCAGCAAAGCGTGTGTTTTCTAAACCAACAAGATCAGCAATCTGCCCCGCCCGATAGATATGAAAATCATTTGTAATATAGACAATCGAGTAACTTTCTTTGAATACATCATCTAATATTTTTTTTGAATACACAAAATTTTCGTATGTACTTGTTGATTGATCTTCCATGATGATAATATCGTCAGGTATATTGTTTTTCACGAGATAACGTTTCATTGCTAAGGCTTCACTGATATCTTCTTGGGGACCTTGACCACCTGACACGACAATGATGGCTTTTTGATTTTTGTTCCAATACTCCACTGCCTTATCAAGTCTATGTTTAAGGGTAAGGGAAACAGTTTCTCCTCGAACCCCTGCCCCAAGCACAATAATAGCGTCGTCATCAAATGTTGTTGTATCCTGCTGTCCAACAAATACAAGCATAGAAATAATAACAACCACAAGCAAGCATGCGGCCAGTGCTATACATTTCACCACGGCAATTAAACGTTTATTTTGAAAATGGTCAAGCCATTTATGTAATTTTTTGAAGACCATCAAAAATATTCCAAAAGCCAGAGTTGCGAAAATACCTAAATTAAAATTAGAAACTGTTGCCATAAACATCGAATACAGTATTAGTAGTATCCCTACAACAAAGATGACCCCTTGCAATAGTGTCTTCATCTATACAGCCCTCCAATGCAAATTCCTTCTCAATACGGCAATCAACAGATTGTAAAAAGCATACCAATTGAGGTTATAGTAACATGTCCAACCAAAAAAATCAATCGACCTAAACCTGAGCAATGAGCTATGTTTCTTGTAGGTTGATTTTTTCAACCGAAATCAATTACAAATCCATTGAGTAAATCGCTACTTATTTGTATAATCTAAACAGAGGTGAAACATATGAAAGAAATCAACATTGCAAAAGTCATTGCAGATAAACGAAAAGAGAGAGGGATTACACAAGACGACCTTGCGGGCTATATGGGTGTATCTAAGGCCTCTGTTTCCAAATGGGAAACGGGGCAGAGCTATCCTGACATTACCTTTCTTCCACAACTTGCGGCATACTTTAATATTAGTATTGACGATTTGATGGGCTATGAACCGCAAATGACAAAAGAGGACATTCGCAAATTGTACTTATCATTATCAGCGGATTTTGCAACCAAGCCCTTTGATGAAGTTATGACTCATTGCCGCGAAATTATTAAAAAATACTTTTCGTGCTTTCCCCTTTTGTTTCAAATAGGCGCCCTACTTTTTAATTATAGTGCCGTTTGTAAAGACACGGATAAAACCCTTTCTATCATCGCGGAAGCAAGAGAGATTTTCATAAAGGTAAAACAAGAAAGTACCGATGTGGATTTGGTAAAGCAGGCATTGTCTCTAGAAGCCCTCTGTGCCCTCTCTCTTGGCCATCCCAGTGAAGTGTTTGAACTACTTGGTGAAAAAAATACCCCTGTGATTTCCACAGAAACATTGCATGCTACCGCTTACCAAGCCACTGGCAAAATTAAAGAAGCTAAGGCCGCGCTGCAAGTAGGCATATATCAACACGTTATCTCCCTGTTTGGGATATTACCTTCTTATCTTGCGTTATGCGTTGACGATATAGAGCGGTTTGAGGAAATAGTAATGCGAACAATGGATTTAGTGGAAACCTTTGATATAAACAGGCTTCATCCGTCTATTATATTGAACTTCTATCTATGTGCTGCACAAGGATACTTGACCAATGAAAAAGTGGATAAAAGCCTTGGTGCATTGGAAAAATATACAGAAATTGTCACAGGCAATATATACCCGCTACAGCTAAAAGGAGATAAATTTTTCAATTTACTTGATGACTGGTTGGAGGAATTTCCTTTAGGAACAGCACTGCCCCGAGATGAAAAAACAGTAAAGCAAAGCATGGCTGACGTGGTAGCCAGCAACCCTGCCTTTTCTGCACTTGCCAATGAACGTAGTTTTCAAAATATAGTCGAAAGACTAAAAAACAACTGTTAGGAGAATTTTGTATGGATATCTTAAAAGAATATTTACCCTTGTTGATTCCGCTTGTTGTTGTAGAGCTGGCACTTGCCATCACTGCACTTGTCCATGTGCTGAGGCATCCTCATTACCGCTTTGGTAATAAAGCAATGTGGATATTGATCGTATTGCTCATTAATATTATCGGTCCCATTGTTTATTTTGTTTTTGGTAGAGGTGACGAATAATGGATGTCCTTAGCATAAACGGATTGTCAAAAAGTTATGGTACACAAAAGGTAATTGATGATCTAAACTTTTCTGTGCCAGAAGGCGCTGTTTTCGGCTTCATCGGTCAAAATGGTTCGGGAAAAACAACCACAATGAAAATGGTGTTAGGCCTACTCAAAGCGGACAGCGGCAGTATCACTGTTTGCGGTGAACCCGTGAGTTATGGGCAGACGAAAACAAATCGGCATATTGGATTTTTACCTGATGTGCCAGAGTTTTACGATTATATGAAACCCCTTGAATATCTTGGCTTGTGCGGTGAAATCGCCGGTCTCTCAAAAGAAGAAACAAAAAACAGAAGCAATGAGCTCTTGTCTCTTGTGGGACTTGAAGGTGTCAAAAAAAGAATTGGTGGATTTTCTCGTGGCATGAAACAACGGCTTGGCATTGCACAAGCATTATTGTCACGGCCAAAATTGCTTATCTGTGATGAGCCCACAAGTGCCCTTGACCCTGTTGGACGAAAAGAAATACTGGATATTTTGCAGAAAGTGAAAGGCTCAACAACAGTATTGTTCTCGACACATATATTGACGGATGTGGAACGAATCTGTGACCGTGTTGCTGTCCTCCATGGTGGTAGTATTGCCATTAGTGGTACATTTGCAGAAATCAAAGCTTTACATGGGCATGACCGTCTTTTATTAGCGTTTGGATGCAAAGATGAAGTGAATCAATTCAAGTCTTGTGATGCCATAAAACCATTATTGCGTGCTTCGGAAGAAACGGACACGGAAATCGTTTTGCACGGCACGGATATGAAATATATACAGCGTACTGTTATAACGGCACTTGCAGACATTGGTCTTTGTCCTGTGAAAATGGAACTTGTAGAGCCGTCACTTGAAAATCTATTTTTGGAGGTGGTACAATGAATGGATACATTGCTTTTGTCAAAAAGGAATTGATGGAAAATACACGGAATTATAGATTGTTTATTATGCTTGCCTTGTTTTTTATATTCGGCATGCTTGGTCCTATGACCGCAAAATTCACGCCTCAACTCATTGCCTCACTTACGCCAAATATGCAAATCACAATTGCTGAACCTACTGCGTTGGATTCTTGGATACAGTTTTATAAAAACGTCCCGTCGTTGGGATTCAGCTTGATGATCATTATTTTTAGTGGCTGCCTGTCAAGCGAATATAGCAAAGGAACCCTCACCATTATGCTGACAAAAGGACTATCTCGCCCTGCTGTCATACTGTCAAAATTTTCTGTTGCCGCCGCCATTATGACAATCAGTTATTGGATGTCTTTTGGTATCACGTATGGGTATACTGCCTATTTTTGGCAAGGTCAGGTGCTACCACACATGATTTTCTCTGCTTTTGCCTTATGGATGGTAGGGCTTTTGTATCTAAGCATACTTATCTTTGGATGCGTTCTGTTTAGACAAGCTTTTCCTAGCATCATATTTCTACTAGGCGTCACTGTTATTATGACGCTGATTGGAATTCCAAAACAACTTGCCAGCTACAATCCGCTGATCTTGACGTTGAAAAATGTTGACTTGATTTCTGGGACGGTGTCAGTATCTGAATTTATCATGCCAATTGTTATAGCGATTATTTTTACTGTTGGATTTTTATTTTCGGCTACCTTGTTGTTCAATAAAAAGCAGTTGTAGGGGCAGTCTTTGGGACGATGTAAAGGAAAAGACATTTTGTTGTCCCTTTGTTGGTTTGGTGATATACTATGGGTATTATATTTCAAATTTGTAACTAGCACTTTGAAAAGGAGATTAAATCAATGGAAAAACCTCGCATTTTTACAACCACTTTTGCCAGTGTTTATCATTTGTATGTAAAAAAGGTGGAAAATAAAGGACGTGCAAAAGAAGAAGTCACCGACCCACTGATGCAGAAAATCCGTTTTTTAGATAAATTGGTTGACGAACTCGCCAAGGGGAAAGCTATGGATAAGATTTTGAGAAGCAACGGGTAACCATACATGCATGAATCACATATAAAATAAAAATTTGCCTAGTTGCTACCAATTCTTTCCCATAACAGATGTCTTCACAGGTTGCCCATGTGCAGGACAAACCCATTCAAAAGTCGCCTTTGCTAACAATTTGACAGATTTCATATTTTGATCCATGTCTGCTGTCATCATAGCTGGTGGTGCCACAATTTCACCTTTTTTCGTAGACACTACATCCCCTGCCAAAAGTACACCATCAAATAAGAAGCTGGTGTGCCCTGGCGTATGCCCTGGTGAAGGCAGTAACTGAATTCCAAACAATTCATCATCTGAGAATATTTGTATATTACTAGGTGCTTCAGCCCTCATGATTTTACCCAATATATTTTTAATACCGCCTCGTTTTTTTTGACCAATAACATATGGCAAATCAGCTTCAGACATATAAACATTGCAATTGTATTTCTTCTGAAAAAAAGTAGCATTGCCAAAATGGTCTATATCGTGGTGCGTAATCAATATGTTCTTTATCTGATCAAGTCCCTCCCTTTTCAGCTCTTCTAGCATCTTTTCAATTCTACCGGGCATGGAAAATGATGTGTCCACCAAAATAATTCCTTCCTCGGTCTTTAGTGCATATGCGTAAGAACCTTTTGTTGCGTCAATCCGATAAACACTTTTGGTTATATACATATTTTGTCCCCTCCTTGTGAATTTCACTTCCAGCATCTACCATACTATGTTACAATAGTATGTCATACGAGCAAATTGCTAATGCGATTTGCTTCACAACGATTGAATGAATGCATCTTGGCATTCATTATATCATGCCAGCGTGAGGCATGAATAGCAATAAAGAATTTGTTAATAAAAAAATATGATTAGGAGATATAAAATGGGTAATATTGAAAAATTTGACACAATGGCGATTCACTATGATACAGAGGAGCGGATTGAGATTTCAAAAATAATATCAGATAAAGTTCGGGAGAAGGTAATAGCGGGACAAGATAAAACAGCCATAGATTTTGGTTGTGGCACAGGTCTTATTGGCCTTGATTTGCTTGATGTTTTTCAATCTGTCCTCTTCATTGATGCATCCCAAAACATGGTTGATGTTATCAAAAATAAACTTGCGAATATGAACGTTGACAATGCCAATGCCCTTTGCATTGATTTTGAGACAAAACAGCCTGAGGATTTGCAGGTGGATTACATTATTTTGGCACAAGTTTTGCTCCACATCAAAGATACCAATACGATTCTATCCCGCCTATATTCTATGCTAAACAAAGGCGGACACTTGTTAATCATCGACTTTGACAAAGATGAGTCTATCATTTCCGATGATGTGCATAATGGCTTTGAACAGGAAAAACTCAGAGAAACCATTAAGGAGATTGGGTTCCAAAAGGCTGAGTCAGAAACCTTTTATCACGGCAAGAACATGTT